>JAGLHV010000168.1 GCA_023143305.1 bacterium
AAAACGTTATTTTTGCCTTTTATATAATTTAATCGATGAAGTAAAGTTTTTTAATCCCCGTTCTTTATTAGTTTTTTCCAAAACAATAATTATATTTATTGGAAGTATTACCTGTTTTGGTTTTTTGCGTCAGCTTAAAGATAAAAATTTGAACGAAATTTATGTGATTTGTTATTTAGTAGTTCTTTTATTTTCTCCTGAATTGTTTTATGCTTATAGCGGTAACCGGTATCTTTTAATGCTTTTTCCTTTTTTAATTTATTATTTTTTTTCCGGTATTTTATTAGTTCTAAATTTCAAAGGGAATGATGCTAAAGATAGAAAAAGGCGAAAATTTATTCGGAAAATCTGTTTTATCCTCACAGGTGTTTTGTTGGTAGTCAATTTAACCCCCGTTGCTTTTTGGATAAAAAACAATATGAGTTATGTGGTTAATTATAAATATTTATCCGTAAAAGAAAAAAAGTATTATCATTCTTTTTTGTTGTGGGATTTTTTTTCATCTGCTTGTTGGATAAAAGAAAATACCTCTCCCCAGTCAGTTATTATGCATTTTAGTCCGCCGGGATTTTATCTTTACAGTAAACGCAAGACTGTTTTTTTTAACTACTTGCCTTATCACCCAAGAGGGACGGTTTCAGAAGAGATTAAATTAATTATAAAAGAAAAAGAAGTGGATTATGTAGTAGAAAGTTGCAAAATGCAGCGGGAAATTATTTATTGCTTAAATGATACATCAAAAGATTATGTTGTTGTGCCTTTAGTTAATCTTTCTAAAGAAATTATTTATAAAATAATTAATATTTCTCCCCAAGGAAAATTATTGAATAAAGAAGGGATTTATTGGTATAATGAAAAAAATTATGATCGGGCCATTATAAAGTTTGAAAGAAGCATAAAAATAAAACCAAATTTTTATAACTTTTATCAGTTGGGACGGTGTTACCAGGAAAAAAAGATGTTTAATCAGGCATTACAAATGTATAAAAAGGCGATATCTTTTCAACCAAATTATGAAATTGCTAAGAGCAAGCAGGCATCAATATTAGATATTTTGAAAAAAACAGGTAATAAATAAAGCATAGGGTATCTTACCAGGGGGAAATAATGTTTATTGGAGATTTGTATGGTGGTAAGAAAAAGTTCTTTTTAGGCATTTTAATCGTATATATAATAACCTGCGGATTACTATTAAATCCGGATCCCCCTTTAACTAATGATGGCCCGTATTATCTTCTGTTGTCCCAATCTATGGTTTATCACCAGGGATACCGGCATATCTTTCATCCCGCAGAAATGGTAGATGTAGAATATCCTCCTATTTATCCGTTATTGCTTGCTTTTATTTTAATAATTTTACCGAAAACCGTCGTCGGATTAAAATTCCTTTCGCTATTGTTTGGGGTAGCGTCGTTGATTATTATTTATTACTTTTTTGCTGATAAATATGAATATTTACCGGATTTGAAATTTTTCACTATTAAATTTAAAACCAAAATTTATAGTTTATCCTTTATTACTTATCCGCTATTGTTGCTTTTGCTTACCTTTAGCAATTTATGGTTTCTTGTTTTCTCTATAACGATTGCCCCGGAAGTTGTTTATCTTTTCTTTTCTCTCCTTTCACTTATTTTTTTGGAAAAATGGATAGATGAAGGTAATTATTTTAACCGGTATTTGCTTTTTACCGTTTTAAGCATAACAGTGAGTTTTTATATCAAAGCACTTGCTCTGGCATTAATTCTTTCCGGCAGCAGTTACCTTTTTGTCAGGAAAGACTATAAAAAAGGTTTTTTGTTTTTAATAACGACCGGTTTTGCAATTTTACCCTGGATAATAAGAAACAGGATAATAAATAAAACATCTCTGTCATTGGATTATATCGGACAGTTTTTAACCGGCCACCAATTAAATTTACTGGATATGGGTAAAACAATCTTTTTTAATCTTACTCATTATATTCATGCCATCTTTACCCTTTTAATTCCCGGATATTTTCTGGGAAAGTCTGGTTTTCAGGGAGAGGAAGCTTTTTCTTTTTTATACAGTTTTTTGGGTAAAAAAGAATATTTTGATCCGCAATCGTTGAATACTTTGACTCTTTTTATAACTTTACTTTTAAGTGTTATTATCGGAATAGGTTTTATCAAACAATTAAAGAAAAAGAAATTGCCGGAAGTATATGTTTTATCTTATCTGTTTATTTTGTTTCTTTTTCCCAGAGGATTTTATATTAGTAGTTCCAACCGGTATTTACTTCCCTTGCTTCCTTTTATAGTACACTATTTCCTGAATGGAATTTTTTTGCTGGAAAGTTGGAGGTTAAAAGTTAAACAGCCTTGTTGTCTAAACTTACGGAGTAATTTAGTATGGATACTTTGTTTTATTTTGGTTGTTGCTAACCTGATTCCGGCTGCTTATATGATTAGGGGAAATATTTCTTATTTGGGCAATTACAAGTTCTTATCAATAGAGGAAAGAAAGGATTATCATTCCAGATGGCTTCTCGATTATTTTACCCCGGCTGCCTGGATAAGAGAAAACACCCCGGTAAACAGTGTTGTTATGCATTGTTTTCCCCCGGCTTTTTATTTGAAGAGCAATCGAAAAAGTGTATTTTTTTTGCTTACCCTTCAGGGCCCCAGGCTGATAAAAATAAATCTGGATAAAATGAAAGTAATAGCGGATAGAATTAATAAATATAAAGTGGATTATTTAGTGGTAGGGCACCAGGCGGAGAGAGAAATTATTGGGTATTTAAAGCGGTACTCTGAAATATTTATGTTTGAGCCTTTAGCCGTATTTAAAACAGAAATGAAAAGGGTTGAGATTTACAAAGTTATTAAAACTAATGCTCAAATAAAAACATTGAATAGGCAGGGAATAAATTATTATAAAAAAGGTAATTATAAGCAAGCGGTATCGAAATTTAAGGAGATTATCCAGCTGCAGCCCAATTGCAAGACTTATTTTAATTTAGGACAGTGTTATGAAAAACAAGATCTTTCTAAAGGGGCCGGTGAAATGTATGCAAAAGCAATACAACTTGAACCTGCTTATAAAACCGCTAAAACCAAATTGTACATTATTGAGGAAAAAGAAAAAATAGAGCAAAATCCGGTACATCCTGGCGGGTATGAAAATTTAGGTAGATTTTATCTGGAAGAGGGAGACTTAAATAAAGCGATAAAAAATTTAAACTATGCACTGCACTTAGGTGCTTATAATTCTTCGGTGCATTATAATTTAGGTATAGCTTATTTGAAAAAAAAAGAATATAAATCTGCTTTAGAAGAATTAAAAAAAAGTTTATCTTTGCAGCGAAATTTAGGAGATAAATACAGAATAAAACACTACATTAAGATTGCAAAAATGAAATTGCGATGGTAAAAGGGTTCTATAAATTTTTTTTAAAAAGATTAAAACCTAAAAAAGGCAAAAAAATATGAGACAAAAAATACTGATAGTTCCTGTTTATAATGAAGAAAAGATGGTGATAAAGACTCTTAATGAAGTTTTTTCCAGCGTAAATGCTATAATAATAATTAACGATGGTTCTACCGATTCTTCAGCGAAAAAAATTACCGAATGGATAAAGGATAAAAGCAATATATATTTGATTTCTTCAAAAATCAATCAGGGGAAATCTCAGGCATTAAGAAAAGGATTTATTAAAATAGGTGAATTACTCCGGGAAGGCAAAATAAATTCAGAGGACATTATTATTACCATAGATGCTGATGGCCAGCATTTAGGAGGGGATATGGATGTTATTTGCAATTATTTTGTCAAAGGAGATTATGATTTAGTCATAACCCGTAGAGATTTCGCAAAATACCCCCTGTTTAAAATAATAGGAAATAAGATATTATCCTTAACCGCTTCCTTGTTGAGCGGTATAAAGTATAACGACATAGAATGCGGTTTTAGACTTATGAAAGCTAAGATTATTCCTGAAATGATGAAATATTATACAGGTTTTAAATACAGCTGTGAACAGGAAATGGGAAT
>JAGLHV010000169.1 GCA_023143305.1 bacterium
TTGTTTTGGGCGGAGTTTGGGGAAACCAGGTTCCGTTATTCTTAAAACATAGTCTTACCATAACCGCCTCTTCAATAGATAAAATAAAAATGATAGATGAAACTGCAGAGCAGATGAAAGTAAAAGCAGTTGTTCATCTTAAAATAGATACAGGAATGGGCAGGATTGGAGTTTCTGTTAGCTCAGTATTTAAACTTATAGAAGAAATTTCTTTGTTGCCCGGGGTTGTTCTTGAAGGAATAAGCAGCCATCTTTCTTGTGCAGATACTGATAAGGAGTTTACAAAAAAACAAATTAATGATTTTGCTTCTATAGTTGAAAAAATAAAAGAGAAAAAGATTAGGTACAGTCATATTGCTAATAGTGCTGCTGTTTTATGTTTTCCTGAATCCTATTTTGATTTGGTGAGGCCTGGATTAATTCTGTATGGTTTGATTCCTTGTGCGGATGCTTTAAATAAAATAAAATTAAAGCCGGTAATGAGTCTTAAAACTAAAATTGTGTTTCTTAAAAAGGTATTAAAAGGAACTCCGATAAGTTATGGGAAAACTTATATTACCAAAAAAACAACCAGGATTGCCACCTTGCCTATTGGTTATGCCGATGGATATAACCGTTTATTGTCTAATAATGCTCAGGTGTTGATAAAAGGTAAACGGTTACCCATAGTAGGTAGGGTTTGTATGGATATGTGTATGGTTGATGTAAATGATTTACCCCAGGCAGCTGTAGGTGATGAAGTAGTTTTAATAGGAAATCAAAAAGGAGAGATGATTACAGCAGAGGAGGTTGCTTCCTGGAGTAAAACTATAAATTATGAAGTCGTTTGTGGCTTGAGTAAGCGAATACCGCGGATATATACGGGAAATGTAAAATGAATAAGAGTATTATAGAAAAAATAAATAAACCTATACCATTTTTTGGGAGAAAAATCATAAGTTTTTCCAATAGTGTGGGCGGTATAACAAATCTGACAATACGAATTTTACGCTGGCTTTTTCGCAGTAGATGGGATGTTAAAGAAGTTATTGACCAAATGGTAAGGGTGGGGGTGGAGTCTTTTCCTGTTACTGCTCTGACTTCTATATCTACCGGGATGGTTTTAGCCTTACAAACAGGGTATTCTTTTAAGAATGTATTTAGTGAACCACTTTATGTGGGGTCAATAGTTGGATTTTCTATGGTTAAAGAATTGGGGCCTACTCTTACCGCCCTGGTTATTTCCGGGAGAATAGGAGCATCTATAACCGCGGAAATAGGAACAATGAAGGTTACTGAACAATTAGATGCCCTGTATACTCTGGGTACTAATCCGATAAAATATCTGGCAGTACCTCGTTTTTTGGCTTGTGTTACTATGATTCCTTTATTAACTATCTTTTCATCTTTTTTGGGAATATGGGGAGGTTTATTGGTGAGTGTAAATAAATTAGGTATTCCTTCCACTGTTTATTGGAACGATATCTTAGATTTTATGCAATTAAGTGATTTTTTTCACGGTATAATTAAGAGTTTCGTTTTTGCAGTAATTATTGTAGTAATAAGTTGTTATAAAGGGTTTCTTACCCATGGTGGAGCAGAAGGTGTAGGTAAGGCTACTACCCAGGCTGTAGTGGCTTCAATGGTACTCATTTTAGTTTCTGATTATTTTTTAAGTAGTTTGTTGGTTTCTATTGGTATTGGATAATGAATAAGAGAGATAAGCTGATTGTTTATACGAGGAAATTTTATGATAGAAATTGTAAATTTACATAAAACTTTTGGAAACAATAAAGTTCTTCGAGGGATAGATCTTAAAATTTTAAAAGGAGAAACGATAACTATTCTGGGTGGTAGTGGCAGCGGTAAGAGTGTTTTGTTAAAGCATATTACCGGCTTGCTTAAACCGGATAAGGGGAGCATAAAAGTAGATGGAGAAGAAATTATTAATATGAATGAGGAAAAAATGGCCGGTGTTCAAAAAAAATTCGGAATGCTTTTTCAGGGAGCAGCCTTATTTGATTCTTTAACCGTAGGGGAAAATGTAGCTTTTGGATTAAAAAGGCTGACTCGTTTGAAGGAAAGCGAAATTCAAAGGATTGTTTCTGAAAAATTACATATGGTAGGTTTAAAAGATATTGAAAATTTAAAACCGGCGGAACTTTCAGGTGGAATGAAAAAAAGAGTAGGATTAGCCCGGGCAATTGCTTTAAATCCTGAATATATAATGTATGATGAACCTACTACGGGTTTAGATCCTATTATGGCGGATATAATTAATGATATGATTTTACATCTTCAGAAAGAAATGAGAATAACTTCTATTGTTGTTACCCATGACATGGTAAGTGCTTATAAAGTTTCCGACCGTTTGGCTATGCTTTATGAGGGGAGAATTATTGAAGTAGAACAGGTAGAGATAATTAAGAACACTAAAAATCCTGTAGTTAAACAGTTTATTAATGGTAATAGCGAAGGTCCTATAAAAATGAAAATAAGGGAGTAAAAAATGCTTAGTCAGGAAACGAAAGTAGGATTATTAGTTTTAGCGGGGGGGATGGTTTTGTCCTTAGTGGTTGTTTTTCTGGGAGATATTCATTTTCAAAAAGGGTATAAAATTAGTATTTTATTTGATGATATTGCCGGACTTCCGGAAAAGGCCCCGGTAAAAATTGCCGGGGTAGAAGTGGGAAAAGTATTAAAAATTAAGTTAGTAAAGAATAAAGCATCTGTCGGAGTGTGGATTAATTCTAAAATTAAAATCTATAGTGACACTAAAGCGAGAATTATTTCTACAGGGGTTATTGGAACGAAATACTTGGAAATGACCATAGGCTCGGAAGATAAATTGATGTTAAAAGAAGGGGATATGATTGAAGGGATCAACCCCATAAGTTTTGATAAAATGGTGGATAGAGTTATGGGAGGATTGGATGGATTAATGGGTATTTTGGAATCTATAAAAGGAGAAGATGCTTTAGGGGAATCTTTTACGGAAATATTGCATAATACCAGGGATATTACTAAAAAAATTAATCTGGCTTTAGGACCAACGGAAAATGACTTAAGAGAGACAATAATTAGTTTTCGTAACCTTTCTAAAAACATTGAACAGTTTAGTGCTGATTTGAAAGAAATTAGCGGTGAAAGCGGAGAAACGGTAAAGAAAAGTATACAGCGGTTTGACCGTATTGCTGAAAAATTAGAAAATATTATGGATTCATTTTCGGTGATAAGCAAGAAAATAGAAAACGGAGAAGGTGTGATAGGAAAATTGCTTACTGATGAACAATCAGCAGAAAATTTGAAAAAAACTTTAAGTAATATACAGAGTGCTTCTAAAGAAGCTAAGAAGGTGCTAAGGAGGATAGGCGGATTTAAAACTATCTGGGATTATCGATTGCACTATAATATAGATGAAGAAGAATTTCGTAATGATTTAGGCATAAGGATAGAACCTAATCCCTCTAAGTTTTACTATTTTTCAGTAAATAATATTGCTGAAAAAGAAGACTCTGATTATGATGAAGGGGACCAGAAAATAAATTCTTTTTCTGCCCAGATAGGGAAGAGGATTGGGCATTTTACTTTTTACGGCGGGTTAATCCGTTCCACAGGTGGATTAGGAATAAATTACTATCCGTTTAATATTGGAAATATTATATTGAACATTGAAGCCTTTCGTTTTTCCAGAAAAGTTGGTCAGGAAACTAAAGCATGGGTAAACTTAGGTGGAAAAGTTAAAATAACTGATTGGTGGTCTTTGGGAATAAACGGAGAAGATCTCCTGGAACAAAAGACAATTAGTACAACGCTTAATTTAACTTTTGACGATGAAGATTTAGCTTATCTTTTAGGATTAGCAGGTTTGTCCAGTGCCGTAAAGAGATAGAATAAAGACAGTTAATAAAGACAGTTGAATTGGTTAAATTAGTTTAGATTGGTTAAAAGAAAAAAGAAAGTCACAAAGTTAAAAAATAAAAGATAAAAAAATGAGTTTTAAA
>JAGLHV010000017.1 GCA_023143305.1 bacterium
TTATGGGTTTATTTGTCCTTTAGGTTTGGTAGGTATTATTTTGAGCTTTAAGGAACGAAATAAATTCAAAATTATTTATTTTTTTATGATTAGTTATATTGCTTCAATGTTAATTTTTCATACTGCCTCCCGTTATAGATTGCCCTTAGTACCGTTTTTTATAATATTTGGGGCATATGCCCTTTATTTTTGTTATACACAAATAAAACAAAAAAGATGGGATTTGCTTTTTTCCCCACTGATTATTTTTATTATTTTATCCGGCCTTATAAATTATGACGATACTTTTGGATACGATTTTGAAATTAATCGTGCTTTTATTCCGATGCATGAACAAAAATATAATTTTTTAATAAAAAATAAGGAATATTTGAGTGCTACTGATTCGGGGGAAAGATTAACAGAGCTTAATCCTGATAGTGCTGAAGTGTTTACTAATTTAGGCTGGGCATATTTTAATTGCAGAGCAGTGGATAAAGCCATAGAAAGTTATAGGAGGGCGATAGATTTGGATCCTCACTATTTTACAGCGTATTTAGACCTTGCTCTGGCTTATTATACTAAAGGAGCAACAAATAAAGCTATAGATATTTATTTAAAAATAGACGAAATGTTGCCTCATAACCCGTTTGTGTATAATATTTTAGGAAATTTTTTTGCAGAAAACGAAGAGTATGAAAAAGCAAATAAAATGCTTAAACGTGCGGTTGATTTTAATCCTGAAAACATGATCTTTTCTCTGGATTTGGCTAATGTTTTGCTTGCTACAGAACAATATGAAAAAGCTATTAAGGGGTATGAATATGTTTTAAAATATGATCCGGAAAATAAAAAAATTAAAAAAATTTTAGAAATTATTCAAATAGAAAAAGAAATAAAAAAACATCCTTCAGCTGTGAAAACAATACCCCTTTATGAGAAAGTAGGAAAATTTTGGTATAGGAGTGGAAATTATAATAGAGCCATACAAAGGATGAAGAAGTTAATTTCTTTATCAAAAGATAATCCGACGGCTTATTATAATCTTGGGCAGGCCTATAAAGCTTCCGGGGATTTAGAAAAAGCAAAAGCTAAATATGAAAAAGCTTTAAAACTTCGACCGGATTTTATTCAGGCAGCAATGGAATTAGATAACCTAAAAACAGAGGAGTAGGAATGTGTGTGGTATTTGCGGCTTTGTTGGTGTGGACGAAAATAATTTACTGGATAGAATGATTGAGCCGTTAGATCATCGAGGTCCGGATAGTAAAGGGAAATATAGTAATAAAAAATTTCAGGTAGGATTAGGACATAGCCGTTTAAGTATCATAGATTTAAAGGGAGGAAATCAGCCTTTATTTAATGAAGACAAATCTATTTGTCTTGTTTGTAATGGTATGATTTATAATTTTAAAGAATTAAAGAATGAACTAAAAAATAAAGGGCATATATTTTATACTCAAACGGATTCTGAAGTTATTCTCCATTTATATGAGGAAAAAGGAGAAAAATGTGTAGACAGTTTTAATGGTAAATTTGCTTTTGCTCTTTGGGATGAAAGAAAGAAAAAATTATTTATTGCTCGTGACCGGTTAGGTATTTGTCCTTTATACTATACTGTTTTAAATAAGTCTTTTCTTTTTGCTTCTGAAATTAAAGCTATTCTTAGGAGTTCTTTGGTAAAAAGAGACCCGGATTTTTTATCTTTAGATTCTTATTTAACCTTTCGTTATGTTCCCGGACCCGGAACAATGTTTAAAGGAATCTTTGAATTACTTCCGGGGTGTGTTTTAATTCATCAAAATGGTACGGTAAAGTTAAATAGATACTGGGATATTAGAAAAAAGACGGATAACAATAGTGTTCATATTTATCAAGAAAAAGAATATTATGAAATGCTGGTTGATTCGGTGCATAAGCGATTGCTTAGCGATGTCCCGGTGGGAATGTATTTAAGCGGAGGAATAGATTCAACCGCTATATTGTCATTAATGAATAATTTTGTTAAGCCGGTTAATACATTTAGTGTTGGTTTTGAATCCGGGCCGGATGAATTAGCTCAGGCGCGGGAAATGTCGTTATTTTATAAAACCCGGCATCAGGAAGTAATTGTTAAACAAGAAGAATTCCAATTATTACCCCGGATAGTGAAGTTTTTAGATAGTCCTTTAGGTGATGCTATAATTATTCCTCTGTATTGTCTTTCAAAATTAGCTAAGCAAGCAGGGGTAGGAGTAATTCTTACCGGTGATGGAGCTGATGAATTATGGGGCGGATATATTCATCATTTCGTTTTAAATTACTTAGAGCTTTATAAAAAATCCGTTCCGGATTTTGTTCAGGTTAATCTGGTAAATAAATTCATGCAGCTTATTCCTGTTAAATTATTAGACTTTTTTTTCCCTTATCCTGCTTCTCTTGGGCATGAAGGGAGGAAAAGATTTTTAGGATATTTTGGTGCATTTGAGAATAGAGAAAGATTTTATTTTGAATTGCTCAGTTTGTTTACCAGTGAGGATAAAAAAAAGTTATATACTAAAGAATTGTTTGAGGAAGTAGAAGCGAGCAAAAAAAGACTGAATATAGATTTCACTAAAGAACTTAAAAACAAAAATAATAATACTTTTTTACAAGAATTAATTTTTAAAGACTTAACAAGCTGGTTACCGAACAATATTCTTTTTAAAAATGACCGGATGGCTATGGCTAATTCTATAGAAAGCCGAATGCCTTTTCTTGATCATCGGTTAGTTGAATTTTCCCTGAATTTGCAGGACAAAGATAGAATAAATAAACTGGTCAATAAATGTTTTCTGCGCAAGGTGATGAAGAACTATTTGCCCGGAAAAGTAGTTAAAAGAAAGAAAAAGGCGTTTTATTTTCCGGTAGATAGATATTTTAAGGGAAAATTTAAAAATAATGTTGAAGCTGTTCTTTCTTCAACGATGACTAACCAAAGAGGATATTTTAACTATAATTTTATTGAAAATATCTTAAAAAAACGCCGGAATTCGCCTTTGATTTATGATAAACAGATTATGGCTTTGGTTATTTTAGAATTCTGGAATCAGGCTTTTTTAGATTAACAGATAATATCTAATTTAAATAGGAGGGGAAAGCGTAAATGAATGAATTAATTAGCATTATTATCCCTGTTTATAATGAAGAGAAGGCAATTGGGACGGTTATAGATGAAATTAAAGAGGTGATGGGAGAAAACAAATATGAATATGAGCTTATTATCGTTGATGATGGTTCTACAGATAAAACAAGGGAGATTATTTTATCTAAAGGAGAAAAAATAATAAAACATTTTAGGCGTAAAGGTTCAGGGGCTGCCCGGAAAACCGGGATAAAAACAGCAAAGGGAAACATCATTGTTATGCTGGATGGGGATGGAACATATAGTCCGGGAGATATTCCCCTCATGCTGCAATTATTTCCTCAATGTGACCAGGTAATCGGTGAAAGAACCAGTGAAAAAGGTAGGTTTGTTTTATTTCGGAAGCCTACTAAATGGCTAATTAAAAAATTAGCTTCTTACTTAACCGGCGTTAAGATTCCGGATCTTAATTCGGGCCTGAGAGCTTTTAAAAAAGATTTAATGGTAAAATATTTATGGGCTTTTCCCGATGGTTTTTCCTGTGTTTCTACAATGACTGTCGCTTTTTTATGTAATGGTTATACGGTGGAATGGATTCCGACAGAGTATCGTTCCCGAATAGGTAAATCAAAATTTCACCCTATAAAAGATACTTATAATTATATTTTAACTGTAATTAAGATAGTAATGTATTTTAATCCGCTTAAGATATTTTTACCTTTAAGTTTCTTGTTAATGGCCTTAGGGATAGTAAAAACACTTTATGATTTCTTTTTTGTAGTAGGAAAGATGCAAATGTCGGATATTGTTATAATTTTGAGTAGTCTTTTAATTGCTGTTTTTGGTTTTTTAGCCGACCTTATTGTGGTTCAGGGAAAAGCGAGAGATTACAATAGTGCCGGGGAAAACAAATGAGAGAAAAAATTATTACTAATACACCCAGGCTTCTCTCATTACTGGACAGGAATAAGTTTTCTCCTGCTTATGGATGTTTCGACCGTTCATATTGGCAATATAAAGTCGTTGATTTTCCTGCGGCTACTTATCAGCAGGGGGTATTATCGCTAGCTTTAGTATACAAGAATCAATTTCAGGGAAATGTTTATTATAAAAACAATAAAATTATTGATTATATTTCTGCCGGGATGTTATTTTGGGCAAATATTCAAAACAAGGATGGTTCTTTTAATGAATGGTATCCCAACGAACGCAGCTTTGTAGCCACAGCCTTTACTGTTTATGCCCTTTCGGAGGCGTATTTAATCTTAAAAGATGAATTGGCTAATAACGCTAAGCTAAAAGGGATAATGGAAAATTCTTTTAAAAAAGCAGGAGAATGGCTTTGGAAAAAAGAGGACAAGCATGTTTTTAATCATACAGCAGGAGCAATTGCCGGATTATATAATATTTATTTAATTACCGGAGAGAATAGATTTAAATCGGCGGCTGAGGACAGGGTGAAGCTTATTGCTGAATATCAAAATGAAGAAGGGTGGTTTTATGAATACGGTGGAGCGGATATAGGGTATTTAAGTGTATCCCTGGATTATCTGGCTAAATATTTACAAAAAAGTAATGATTTAAAAATAAAGGAAATATTAAAGAAAGCTTTAGATTTTATGGGTTTTTTTGTTCATCCGGATGGAACAATGGGAGGCGAGTACGGGAGCCGTAACACAAAATATATTTTACCCCATGGGTTAACTATTTTAGCCGGGCAATTCAAAGTTGCCGGGTATATTTTGAGTAAATTTCACCAGTCTCTGGAAAATAGAGGGGCAGTGATTCCCTCTACGGTGGATGACCGGTATTTTATGTTTTTTTACATGGCAAATTTTCTTCAGGCAGGCTTGGAGAGATACAACCAATCGCAACAGAAAGAAGAATATTTTTTGTTCTCTAAATTCAAAAGGGTTTTTTTGCATGCCGGATTAATAACGGTTAAAAATCAATGGTTTCATTTTCTCTCTAATTTTAAAAAAGGGGGAATCATGCAGGTTTTTAATGTTCATCCGGATAATCCTCAGTTAGTTTATTCAGATAGCGGTTATTTTGGTAAGTTAAAAAATGGAAAAATTATTACTTCCGGTTGGTTAAATTCTGATACTTGCTTTTTTGGTAAGGAAGATAGTCCTTTTAAAATAAAATTTAGTACGGATTTTGTTTATGTTAAATACCGGTTTTTTTCCGGAGGGAAATTTATATTATTTCGGTTATTTAATTATATTTTAGGAAGAAATAGTTATTTTAGTTCCCTGTTTAATGAATATATAAAGAAGATTATTATAACAAAAAAGAAAAAAACACCTTTAAAGTTAGAAAGAGAAATTATAATAGAAAACAATGAAATTGTTATTAAAGATAAGATAAGTAGAGAAAAAAATACTTATTTTTTAAAGGAGCTGAGTATAACAGATTGTTTAACCAGTATGCATAGCCCGACTTCTTTATATTTTATGTCCAATGATTTAGTAAATAATTCATTGGCCGCATTTGACTTTGCAGAAATACTTAATAACAATGGCGAGTTTTACTTAGAAATGCGTTTAATGTTTACGGATAATATGGTAAATACAAAATATATGCTTAACGGTAATGAAATTTTAACACAAAAGTCAAACTAATATTTTCTTGAAAAACAATGAAAACAATAACCACTATCATTAAAAAAAAGTATCTTTTGTTTATTATAGGGTTTTCTATTTTAACATCATTATTTTTATTAAATGGTGATTTACCGGTGAGTATGGATGGCCCCTTATATATTACTCTGGCTAAATCGCTAGCTTTTAATCACACTTACAAGGATATTTGTTATCCGGGCGAACCTTACGAGGGAGTGGAACACCCGTTTTTATATCCCTTATTGCTCGCATTTGTTTTAATGATTTTTTCTGAAACCGTGATTGGTTTGAAATTGGTTTCTGTTTTATTTGGAATTGCTTCCCTGGGGGTTATTTATTTTTTCTTTTCCGGTAAATATCCAAATATTGCAAATTATATCTTTAGACATAAAGAATATAAATTAAAAAATATAATTGGTTGTTCATCTCTTTTCAGTCGTTCTGCCCTGGTGTTATTGTTTATGTGTACCAATCTTTGGTTTATATTTTTTTTAGTAACTACTATACCGGAAACGACATATCTTTTATTTTCGATGTTGGCTATTCTTTTCTTAGAAAAATATAAAAAACAAAATACTTATTTTAATATGTACCTTGTTTTGGGAATTATTAGTTTAGTAGGGGCTTATTTTACCAAAACAATGGGTATTTTTCTTATACTGGCATCCGTTATTTACTTTGTAGTGCAAAAACAATATAAGAAAGCAATGCTGATTACTTTCTTTTGTTCTTTATTAATTTCTCCCTGGATTATATATAAGTTAATTTTGATTCCTTCTACTCTGGGTGAGGAAGGAAGTTTACCTCAGACATATCTTTGGCAGATTTGGTATGGTTATAGGGGTAATGTAATAAATTTACTAAAAACAATTCCCTGGAATATTATTCAATATGCAAAAGCCGTTACTCATTTATTACTACCCGGTTATTTTTTGGATATTCCCTGGTTTGAGGGGAAAGGTTATTTTCATATTTTATATGGTTTGGTGTCAGGAATAAAGAAAACAAGTATATTGTTTTCTGTGCCTTTTTTTTACTTTTTAATAATTATTTTTTTATCCGGATTAGTAGTAGTAGGTTTTTTAGTCAAATTCAGAAAAAAGAACCTGGCAGAAATTTATTTTTTAATTTATTTTGTAATTCTTCTTCTCTGTCCTGCTAATTATTATTTTGTAGGAGGAAGAAGATATCTTTTTCCTTTATTGCCTTTTATTTTTTATTATTTGTGGACGGCTATATTTTTATTAAAGAGAAGGATGAATTTATCTGCCCACTTATTTAAAGCAGTAATTCTGACTGTTTTTATAATATTTTTTTATGGAAATATCATCCCGCTTTTTTGGGGAATAAAGGGAAATGTAAGTTACTTGATTAATAAAAAAGAGTTATCTCAGGAGGAAAGGAGTTATTACTATTCTTCGGAGTATTTTGTTTGCTGGAAGCTTGCTTTATGGGTAAAGAATAATACTTTTCCTAATGATGTGTTTATGGCCAATGATCCTCCGGCATTTTATTTATTTACTGGCCGTAAAACATGTTATTTCCATCGCAGTCGTTATCAGTTAGATACGGAGCAAAGAAAAATAGCAGATATTGATTTAGAAATAGAAGAAAAAAAAGTAAAATATATTGCTGTCGATATGGAAACAGAAAAAATAGTGGAGAAATTGGATTATTATTGTAAAGAAAAATTATTTGTGCCTATCGCAGAATTTGAATCATTTCGGGAAGAAAAATTAAAGGTATACAGGGTATTGATGATTAACCCTAAATCTAAAGAGTTAAGTAATCAGGGAGTTTATTGGTACAATAAGAGGAAGTTAAGGCAATCAATAAGGAGTTTTGAGAATGCTTTGGAAATTAATTCTAATTTTATAGGATATTTTAATTTGGGATGCTGTTATGAAAAGATGGGTTTATTTCCGGAAGCATTGGATAATTACAGAAAAGCAATTAAGTTACAACCCAACTATGAAATAGCAAAAAACAGAATTAACATTATAACCAAGAAGGAACATCTAAAAGAAAATCCGAAAGATGCTTTGTTGTGGAATGCTCTGGGGGAAGCGTATATGGCCAATTATGATTATGAGGTAGCAATTAATTGTTTTTTAAAGGCCACGAAAATTAATCCCCGGATGGGTAAGGTATACTTTAAATTAGGGTTGGCCTATATTTTGACATATGATGATGAAAAGGCATTAGAGGCATTTAAAACAGCATTTAGATTATTACCATCATTAAAATTTAAGATAAAATATTACATGAAAATCATGAATGGCAAAATAAAGGAAGAGGGTGAGTATTTATCTTATGAAATAAGAGAAGTTGAACGGTTGCTAAAGTAGTGTATATTAATTTTTTATTTGAACAAAAATCACTAAAGCGGAATTTTTACCAAATGCGAATAAAACTAATGCGTAAAATTGATTATTATCTGGGTATTCCTATTTGTTATTTTATTTCTATAATTAATAAATTGATTGTTTTTCCCTCTAAAAAAAACAATTTAAAGAACTGCCGAAAAGTATTATTTATTAAGTTCTTAGGGATGGGAAGCATAGTTCTTGCTTCATCGGCTTTAAAATTATTCAAGGCACAATATCCCTCTTGTAAAATTTATTTCATGACTTTTAATAAGAACAAGGATATCTGTGAACTTTTGGATTTAACAAGCAATCAATATCTATTGACTGTTGATGAGTCCTCACTAATATCAATTATAATCGGCACTTTAAAAAATATAATTATTTTAAGGAGGCAAAAGATAGATGCTGTTATTGATATGGAATTTTTTTCCCGGGCAACAGCAATAATTTCTTTTCTAATCAGTCCGGCTTACCGGGTCGGTTTTTGTAACCCGAATACAAAAGGATTATATAGAGGTAATTTTTTGACTCACCCGGTAAGGTATAATTGTTATAAGCATACTATTGATATTTTTGGTGCTTTGCTGAAGCCGTTTGATGTACAAAGAAAGAATAAGGAAATTTTTCTGCCAAAAATTAAAATTGATGAAAAAACCAAAGAAGAGGTTTTTTGTAAATTAAAAAAAATAAATTGTAACGTTGACAGAAAAAGCAGATTAATAATAATAAATGTAAATAGTAGTAAATTGGCTACTTTAAGAAAGTGGCCGAAAGAAAATTTTATTATTCTTGCTGATAAAATTATTGACTACAACCATGAAAACTTTCTGATATTTATTGGGGATAAAGCAGATAAACAATATGTAACTTCGTGTATTAGCGGGATAAAAAATAAAAACAATGTGCTTAATTTAAGCAGCAAAATAAACATAAGGGAATTAACTGCTCTTTTTTACAGCAGTAAAGTGTTTATTACTAATGATTCGGGTCCTGCACATTTAGCAGGTTTAACCGATATTAACATATTTGTTTTTTTTGGGCCTGAAACACCTGTTTTGTATAGACCGATTAGTGACAGAGTGGCTGTATTTTATAAAAATTTTTATTGTTCTCCCTGTCTTACAATATACAACGGAAAATACTCTACTTGTAAAAATAATGAATGTTTAAGGGGAATTGGGGTTAATGAAGTATTCTATAAAATAAAGGACTATATTTAAGGGTTCCTCATATTTGACATAAAAACTTATTATAATGTAAAAAAAATATTAAACTAAAGAGACGGGAAAAAACTCCTTAAGCAAGTAAAATAAGGAGTTTAAAATGTTTAGAAAGAAATAATAAAAGCAAATTGTGAGAATATAAAAATAAAATGATAGAATTTATTAAAAAAAAATATTTTTTGGTTATCTTGGTGCTGTTTATATTGCTTTCCGGAGTCCTTATTAATTTAGATCTACCGGTTTTCGGCAAAGATAGTTCTTTTTACTTGATATTATCCCGTTCCATTAGTTCCGGTCAGGGATATAGTGACCTTTATTATCCTCAAAATCCTCCTAATACAGAGTTTCCATTTGTTTATCCTTTGATATTGGCAATGATTTTAAAAATTTTTCCCAAAGCTGTTATTGAATTAAAATTGCTTTCCGTTTTATTTGGGTTGGCCTCTTTAATCGGTATATATCTTTTGTTTTTGAATAAACATAATAACGATGTACAAAATAAAAGGTTTACAGCTGTAATTTATGATTTGGCAAGGCTAAATCATGAGTGGGTGATATTGTTATTGGTTTGTACTAATTTGTGGTTCCTATTATTTTCTACACTTATTGCTTCTGAAATAATTTATCTGTTTTTTTCTCTTATTACTCTTATTTGGTTAGAAAAATATGCGGATAATGTAAAAGTCGTTAATAAATATTTATTTTTAGTATCTTTTATGTTAATTGCATCTTTTTTTATTAAATTTATCGGGTTTTCGTTGTTTATGGCCGGCTCTATTTATTTTTTTATGATTAGGAATAAATATAAAAAAGGTTTGCTTTTAGTTGTTTTTTATTTCTTATTAATTTTACCATGGATAATTAGATTGATTTTAGTTTCTGATTCGGCTGTATCTATGAATTACCTTGACCAATTTATATTAGGACACCGTCTATCTGTTATGAATATAGCCAGGGCAATTCCCGGTAATATTATCCGGTATACTTATAAAATTCCCGCTTTTTTGTTTTCAGGATACTTTAGTCCGTTAGTTTTAAAGGGTAAAAAAGTTTATTTTATTTTTTCTGCTTTGGGAAGCATCTTTATTTTTATAAATGTATTATGGGGTTTTATCTTAAATTTTCGTAAGGGTAAAAATAATTTGATAAATATATATACCCTGTGCTATTTAGGAATAATAATTGTTTTACCCGGCTGTCTTTATGCGAAAATAGGGAATAGATTGTTTTTCCCTTTACTTCCTTTCATAATATATTATTTTTTAAATGGTTTAGTCGTAATGATATTCTGGTTTTCGCGATTTGTAAACTTAAGTTTTTTTAAGAATAAATATTGGGTATTGGTTGGTGGGTTGTGTTTTATATTTATAGGTAACTTGTTTGTTATATTAAGATCCGCAAAAAGTAATGGACTTTATTGTTCGGGGTGCACGTCTTTATCAAAAATCCAGAGGGAAAAATATATTTTATCCTGGTATATCGGTCAACTAACTGTAATTGAATGGGTTAGAGAAAACACTTTATTAAATGATGCATTTATGTGTTCTAATCCGGCATTATTTTATTTAGAGACTAATCGCCGGGCAGTATATTTTCAGAAAGAGCCCTATTATCCTAATTACCGTAGAGAGACGGAAGAGATAGAGTTTATAATAAAAGATAAAAAAATTAAATATATTATTGCGGATAATGATGAACAAAAGGAAATAATTGACCAGATAAACTATCAGGAAAATATTAAATTAATATTGGTCCCTTTAAAAAAATTTAAATTACTGGAAGAGGGCTGGATAGAAATATATAAAGTGGTCGAAATTAATTTACAGGCTAAAGCATTAAACAGTCAGGGAGTCTATTCTTTTAGTAATAAAGATTTTAAGCAAGCAATAGCAAATTTTAAAAAGGTATTAGAAATAGATCCTAATTTTTTATTATATTTTAATCTGGGTAGTTGTTATGAAAAAAAAGGGTTATTTGAGGAAAGTGCAGGGTTTTATAATAAAGCAATTGATTTGCAGCCCAACTATGAAATAGCTAAAAACCGAGTGTCCTTTCTTCGACAGAAACGGGTAGTAGAGAAGAAACCCAAGGATGCGGGAGAATATTTGTTGTTGGGAGATATTTATTTAAAAAATCATGATTTTTTTCAGGCAGTACTCTCTTTTAAAAGAGCACTTCAATTAGATTCCCGATTAACAATTGCTTATTATAATTTGGGAATTGTTTATAGTTACGTGCAGGATTATGACTTGGCTATATTATATCTTAAAAAAGTAATCGGGATGAATTCCCTTTTAAAGAATAAGGCAGAATGTTTAATTAAGATTAATGAGAAAATAAAAAATATCCAGGAGCAGGACTCTAATTAATTTTTTTGTAATGCAAGGTGTGTTTTTATTTGGGTGTAGTTCTTTTGGAAAAGAGATTTGAAAAGATGTAGTTGATTAATAGAATGGTGCTACTGAATAAAGGATTTAAACTATGGATATAACTTGTAAATTTATTTTTTTATCGGAAAGGTTAAATTAATGAAAATTGTATTAGTAAAATCTTCAATTTATGGAAGTATTCCTTTGGGGATAACGGATGGAATGTCTCCTATAATAAATAGGTTTATTCATACTTGTCCGCCGTTAGGCATACCCTATATAGCGGCGGTTTTGTTAAAAGAGGGATTCGATGTGAGTATAGTAGACCCGGATGTTTACAGGAAAAAAAACACAGACGCTGCTATTGTAAAAATACTTGACCAAAAACCGGA
>JAGLHV010000170.1 GCA_023143305.1 bacterium
TGACCGGGGATGGAGTAAATGATGCCCCGGCATTAGCCCAGGCAGATGTGGGAATTGCCATTGGCGCGGGCACTGATGTGGCTGTTGAGACAGCAGATATCATCCTTGTCAGAAGTAACCCGCTTGATGCAGTAGCAATTCTGGGCCTTGCACGAGTTACTTACACAAAGATGATTCAGAATCTTGCCTGGGCCACAGGATACAATGCTTTTGCCATTCCTCTTGCAGCAGGGGTGCTTTATAAGGCGGGCATCCTTTTGAGTCCTGCTATGGGGGCATTACTGATGTCTCTGAGCACAGTAATTGTAGCTATCAATGCACGATTCCTGAGAATTCAAAAAGTAAGTGCCATAAATATGTAAGAATGACTAATTCTGAAATTATAAATTATAAGGATATGTAATATATTTTAGGTTTATCCAGGGAATTACAAAAGGAGAAAAAAAACAGTCATAGGATTTATTTTTAAATGAAAAGATTAAATTTATATTTATTATCGGATATTCATTCTCCGGATTATTTTAGAATGATGGAAATAAATCCGGATGAATTTGATGTGGTATTAACACTGGGAGATATTGATCCGGGAACAATTGATTATATTCTTTTTAAATCAAGATGGGTAAAAGTGTTTGGTATATATGGAAATCACGACCCCAAAGAAATTCCCGGGGTAACGGCATTAGATAAAAAAATAGTAGAAGTAAATGGATTTAAAATTTCCGGGGTTTCAGGAGTGAATAAGTATTATAGCTGTTTTCATTCCTATTCTGAAAGGAAAGTCAAAAAGAAATTAAAAAAGATTGGATATGTTGATATTTTAATTTCACATTCACCTCCTTATTCTGTTTCAAAAGATGAAGATTTAATTCATCGGGGATTTAAAGCTATAGACGATTATATTTTAAAGTTTTCCCCTAAATACGTAATTTACGGTCATTTAGGGAAGAAACAAAAACATTTGATAGGAACAACTGAAGTAATTGGAACAACAGGAAAAGATTTTTTAAAAATAGAAGAAAAATAAAATATACCGGGAAAATGTATCGAATGATGATTTTAGAATAGTTGCAGAATTTGTCTGTATTGTTTCATGAAATAATTAAAGGACGGAGGTAATGAGATGAAAACTTTAGTACTTTTTTATTCCTTGACAGGCAACACCGAAAAAATAGCAAATGGAATTGCTGCAAAGTTAAATTCGGACATTGAAGAAATCTTTGATAAAAAAAACAGGAACGGATTCTTTGGTCACTTAGTAGCAGGTAAAGATGCTGTTCTAAGGAAATTTACCGAAATTGAAGAGGTCAAAAAAGACCTTTCCCAATACGATTTAGTGGTTGTCGGAACGCCGGTATGGGCGTGGGGAATGACCCCGGCAATTCGGACATATTTAAGCAAAAATAAGTTCAATAAGCTTGCTTTTTTTTGTACACAAGGCGGTAGTGGAGGGGAAAGAACTTTTAGGGGAATGGAAGAAATGACTAAACAACCCGTTGCCGTTTTATCTTTAATTGAAAAAGAAATAAAAAACAACCATTACCAGGGAAAAGTTAAGGAATTTTGTGATAAACTGAAACAGTAAGGGTAAAACATTTATGTAAAAGACCAGCATTCTTACTTTATGTTTTAAACAAAAAAAGGGGGACAGAAAAATGATAAAAAATATTATTATTGCTTTTGTAATGTTCTTTTTACCGTTTACTGGCTTTGCCTTTGCTAATGGAGAACCTATTAAATTAGTAGATAATGGACGAAGTATTGAACTTTACAATGAAGAAAATATTTCAATGGAGTCAGAAGTTGTAAATATATTGATTAATCCTGAGAAAATTTTTGTTAATGCTGTTTTTAATTTAAAAAATCTTTCAGATAAAGAAATAGAAGTCACTATCGGTTTTCCGGGACAAGAATCGAAGGAATTAGAAGAGATAATACCCCTGAAAGAATTTAATACCTTAATAAATGGTCAGGAAATTGAGGTGGAAGAGAGAAAAGAACAAAATTATTATATTTATACCTGGAAAGTAAAATTCTCTCCTTACGAAAAGAAAGTTATTACAAATTCTTATCGCACTCAACCTTTTTTTGACTTTGGCATCGAGTATGAATGGGTAAATAAGCATGGATGTGTAATGAAAGGAGTCCATACATGTCCTACGTATAAATATACTATGACAACGGGAAAATCGTGGAAAGACAAAATAAAAGAAGCAAAAATTATTGTTACTTTTGATGGTGTGAATCTATATAAGGAAATAGTAAAGATTACCAAAGGATATGAGATTGATAATGATAGATTAATCTGGTCCTTCACCGATTTTGAACCCGAAACGAATATAGAAGTTTCATGGGATCCTTTTTTACGGCAGAACAAGATTACCCGGGCGTTAAATGAAGAAATATTTGGTTTTAAAGAGAGATTCACAGGACTGATACAGATTACCGATTATTCGGAAGAAGGGGAATTTTTGCCGCGGCAATATGAAAGTGGAAATAGTTTTCGATACGATTATAATTCGGTTGGATTTGATTTTTATACTAAGAGTAAAGGTAAAAAGTATTCATGCTTTTTAGATATTCCCATTTATCTTTCAATGTTAATTGAGAAATCCCCTTTAAAATCATTTAAAGATGGTGTTAATAAAGATCTTAAAGGGAAAAATATTATAGAAGAAGAGCAAATAACAGGGTATAATGAAGTTGTTGGTGTAGGTGGCGGATGGAGAATATTTTCTAAAAAAATTAATAATAATTGGGATATTTTTTACAAAGCCAGGGGTTGTGGATATTCTAAAGATGGACAACAAGATCCTTCAAATCCGCTAATACAACAGAGACTTACTGAATCGGATGATGATGATTTAGGGGCAGTGGTATGTGGAAACAAGATAGTATATTATTCTGAGAATAAAAAAGGATCAAATATTTGGATAATGAATATAGATGGATCCGATAAAAAGCGATTAACGTTTAATCTGGAAAGATGTAAACACCCTTCGCTGGTAAAAAGTCTAATTGCTTTTGAGGGTGAAAAAAACGGAAATACAGATATTTGGATTATGGATGTTAATGGCGAGAATTTAAAAAGGTTAACTAAGAATACCCATTATGATGGATGTCCGACTATCTCCCCCTGTGGTAAAAAGATTATTTATGTTTCGGAAGCGGAAGATAATAAGGATATCTGGATTATGAATATAGATGGAAGTAATAAAATAAGAATTACAAAGGATCCAGCAGATGATTATTATCCTTCTTGGATAAGTGATTATTTCGAAATAAATGCAAATATATTTTTTACATCCTCTCGCAAAAATAATATCAGTCATATATATGTTTTACCTCTGAGAAGTGAATGGTTGCCATAGTTTTATTGGAACAAAGGATGTATAAGAAGACGGAGTTGACTTAAGAAGAAAAAAAGCATTAAGTCGGAGTAAAATAAGACGGTTATACAAAAAAGGGGAAGAAAAGTGGAAAAAATAAAATTATTGATAAAAGAATTCTGGGAAGAAATTATAATAATTTCGCTTTTGGTTGTTTTTTCTAAATATCTAATTAAAATTCTGCCGTTTTTAAAGGGATGGGTGGGTTTATTTATGATTTCGTTTTCAATAGGAATTATAGGGGGATATCTCATTGTCAGAAAAAATGAAACAAATAAAACGGCTTTATTAATTCCCGGAATAATCATTATTTTGTTCTTTATAATTTCAGGTTTGTACGCTATTATATCTTTTGTTTTTGCCGGTGATGAATATGTTTTGGAAATGTTTGCCAAAGACCCAAAATGGATTAATTATAGCGTAAATAAACTGCGTTATATGTCAATAGGAGGTGCCCTTGTTTCTTTAGGAATGGTTTGTCCTATACTTTTTATTTTTGCTTTATTCGGAGCTAAAATCGGTAAAAAAATCAAAGAAAAACTTACAAAATCATAAGTCCATTAACTGTACAAGATTTAGATTT
>JAGLHV010000171.1 GCA_023143305.1 bacterium
TTGATTCTATCATTTTTTTTGCTGCTTGTAAAGCTTTTGCTCTGTGGCTTATTTTATTTTTTTCTTCTATGTTCATCTCCGCAAAAGTCTTTCCATATTCCGGGACAAAAAAAACAGGATCATATCCAAATCCTTTTTTGCCCCGGCATTCCCGGGTAATAAATCCTGAGCAGATTCCTTCCGCCAGATGAATTTCTTCTTCTAATTTATTAGTTATATAAACAGGTTTTACTATAGCAATAACACATTTAAATTGTGCTTTTCTTTTTTTCGAAGGTATTTCTTTTAAAAGTTGCAGCAATTTTTTATTGTTATCCTCGTAGGTTGCTTCCTCTCCGGCAAATCGGGCGGAATATATCCCAGGCTTTCCGTTAAGTGCTTCTACTTCTAATCCTGAATCATCGGCAAGAGCAATTTTTTTGGTAAATTGAGAAATTTCCAAAGCTTTTTTGATAGCATTTTCTTCTAATGTTTTACCATCTTCTTCTACCTGGGGAGCAGTAGGAAATTTATCAAGAGTTAAAAGATTTATAGATAAACCTCTAAGAATATTTTTTATTTCTTTTATTTTATCTTTATTTCTGGTAGCTAATATGATGTCGATCATTTGTTTTTTTCTTTAGAACTAGGTAGTAGTTCTTTTTGTATTTTAATTATCTCTTTGATGCCTATCTTAGCTAATTTTAGTGCTTTGTATAATTCTTCTTCACTAAAGTAAGCTTCTTCTCCTGCACCCTGTATTTCTACATATTGCCCTGAATCAGTCATTGCTATGTTTATATCTACACTGGCCTTATAATCTTCTTCGTAACATAAATCAAGTAATAATCTATCGTTTATTTTTCCTACACTTGTAGCAGCTAAAAAATCTTTTACCGGCCATTCCTTGATTTTACCTTCCTTTTTTAATTTTTTTAGGGCCAGTACTACAGCGATAAAAGCACCGTTAATAGCAGTAGTTCTTGTTCCGCCATCTGCCTGAATTACATCACAATCAACAAGGATAGTTCTTTCTCCCAGTTTTTTTAAATCTATCACCGCTCTTAAAGCCCGGCCGATCAGACGTTGAATTTCATAAGTTCTGCCGCTTACTTTAAATCTTTCTCTTTCCTTGCGGCTGATAGTTGCCCGGGGCAGGAGCGCATATTCGGCAGTAACCCATCCTGTTCCACACCCTTTTAGATGTGGCGGTACTTTTTCTACAACACTGGCATTACAAATTATACGGGTAGAACCTGCTTCAATTAATATCGAACCTTCTGCGTAACGGACATATTTTTCAGTGACTTTTAAAGGACGAATTTTGTTGTTTTGCCTGCCGTCTTTACGTGTCATTTAAGTGATTCTCCTTAAGTTATTTTCGATGCTTTGTTTTTTATTTTTTATTTCTTTTATTTTGGTTTTTACTTTTTCGACTTCTTTTTCAGGGGCCTTTTTAATAAAATTTTCATTGGAGAGTTTTTGTGTTAATCTCTCTAATTCTTTATCTATTTTAGTCTGTTCTTTTTCTAATCTTTCTTTTTCCTTTTGTAAATCGATAATTCCCTCTGTCGGTATGGATATTTCTACTCCGGAATTAGTAAGACCTACTATTAACCCCTGTACTTTGGGTGTAGGTCCAATGGTTATTTTTTCTGCTTTGGTTAAGTTTTGGATAATAGACATTGTTTTATCCAAAATTTGCAGACTTGATTCATATTCCGGAAAAATATTTGTAATATCCAGATTAGGATTAATTTTCGCAGTGATAGGTATTCTTAATTCTCCCCTAATATTTCTTGTATAGTTGATTATTGTTTCAATAAATCCCATATGTTTACCTATTTGCGGGTCGATATCAAATTCATTTTCTTCCGGCCATTCAGTTATCATAATGCTTTCACCTTTTTCCTGAGGAAGCATTTGCCATATTTCCTCAGTAATAAAAGGCATTATTGGGTGAAGTAATCTTAATGTTCTTTCTAAAATAGTTATTAATATGGTAAGAGCAATTATTTTATCTTCCTCTGTTCCGGTGTAAAGTCTGGGTTTAACCATTTCCAGATACCAATCACAGTAAGTATTCCAGATAAAAGCGTAAAGTTCTCTAGATCCTTCGCTTATTTTGTATTCTTTAAATGCTTTGTTTATTTGATGAACTAAAATGTCGTATTTATATAGTATCCATTGGTCCATTAAGTCTGTTTTTTTGTTTAGAATATCTTTTTGGTTTAAATGTTTTTTTACAGCTGATTTTATATCATCGCTTGAATTTTCAAAATTAGAAAGCACAAATCTTGCTGCATTCCAGATTTTGTTAGTAAAATTTCTTGCTGCCTGGAAGTTTTCATCTATAATCTGCATATCTCTTCCCATAATTGCGTCTTTGGCAAAAACAAAACGCAGGGCATCGGTATTATATTTTTTCATAATTTCTAATGGGTCAATTACATTTCCTAAAGATTTGCTCATTTTTTTCCCTTTTTTATCCCTGACAATCCCGTGAATATAAACATTACGAAAGGGTATCATTTCTTCAATTTTCTGCTCATCTTTAGGATTTAATAGTAGTCCCATCATTATCATTCTTGCTATCCATAGATAAATAATTTCGTGTCCGGTTACTAAGACAGCAGTAGGGTAATAGGTTTTTAGTTCTTCTGTCTTTTCCGGCCAACCAAGTGTTGAAAAGGGCCAGAGGGCAGAGGAAAACCATGTATCTAAAACATCTTCTTCCCGGGAAAGAGAGGTGTTTCCGCAGTTTGGACATTGGGTGGGCGTTTCTACAGAAATGATAGGCGGACAGGTAGAAAGATTTTCATTATCCGGGTTTTCCTTTTGGGTACAATACCATACAGGGATACGATGTCCCCACCAAATTTGGCGGCTGATACACCAGTCGTGTAAATTTTCTATCCAGTTTAAATAGGGTCCAGCCCAATGAGAAGGAACAAATTTTACCTGGCCGCTCTTTACTACATCCAGACACGGGGCAATAACATCTTTAACCCTGAGGTACCATTGCTCGGAGATTTGAGGTTCTATGGAAGAGTGACAACGATAACAGCAGCCAACGGAATGAAGATAGTCCTCTGTTTTTTCCAGTAGACTTTCTGATGTTAAATCCTGGATTACTTTTTTCCTGCATTCATAGCGTTCCATAAAAGCGTATTTTTCTGCTGATTCGGTCATTTTTCCTTCGGGACCGATAACAGTTATAAAGGGTAAATTGTGTCTTTTTGCTATCTCGTAATCATTAGGGTCATGAGCAGGAGTGATTTTTACTGCACCTGTCCCAAAAGAACTATCTACATATTTATCAGCAATGATGGGTATTTCTCTCTGCATTAAAGGTAGAATACAATTTTTTCCGATTAAATGTTTATATCTTTTGTCATCAGGATTGACTGCTACTGCCGTATCTCCTAACATTGTTTCCGGCCGGGTAGTAGCAACAGTGATATGATCATCAGAGCAATTTTTTATAGGGTAATGAATGTGCCATAAATTCCCTTTTTGTTCTTTATATTCCACTTCTATATCCGAAAGGCTGGTTTGGCAGCGTGGGCACCAGTTGACCATATATTTCCCACGGTAAATCATACCTTTTTTATAAAGGGTTACGAAAGCTTCTTTTACCGCACGGGAACAAACTTCATCCATAGTAAATCTTGTTCTTTCCCAATCGCAGGAACAGCCTAATTTTTTTAGCTGGTTTAGGATTGTATCCCCTGTTTCTTTTCGCCATTGCCATATTTTTTCTAAGAATTTTTCTCTGCCTATTTTTTTTCGGGTAAGGCCTTCTTTCAGGAGTGATTTCTCCATTACATTTTGTGTGGCTATTCCTCCGTGGTCGGTTCCCGGCAGCCATAAGACATTTGCTCCTTCCATTCTTTTCCAGCGGATTAATATATCTTGAAGGGTATTGTTTAGAGCATGTCCCATATG
>JAGLHV010000172.1 GCA_023143305.1 bacterium
ACACCTTTAAACTTAAAACAAATAGTATCCTCTGCAAGGGCTTTTTCCCCATATTTTTTACATACCTTTCCACTCAACATTGCCCCGGTGGTTCTATTTACATTTTTGATTTTCAACTCCATGCTAACTTTTTGTGCTTGCTCTAAAGCCGGCCGGGCATATTCAATAAGTTTCTTATCCAAAACGTACTCAATTCCGTGATCCTGCTCAATCGAACCTGAAAATTTATGAGCTCCTTGCGGCTGATAAAGAATACCGGAATAATCAATATTTTTAGCTTTCCATGGAATAATATTTTGGTTTATTTCTAATAAATCTGTTCGTCCGACCATTTCATCCATTTTACTAAATCCTAACTCAGCCATAATTTCTCGTATCTCCTCAGCTACAAAACGAAAATAATTCTCAATGTGTTCAGGTTTACCTTTAAATCTTTCCTGTAAAACTTCGTCTTGAGTAGCAACACCTAACGAACAATTATTAAGATGGCAATGCCTGAGCATCATACATCCCAAAACAACCAAAACAACTGAACCGAAACCAAATTCATCTGCTCCCAAAAGGGCTGCAATGGCTATATCCCGCCCCGTACGCATTTGTCCGTCGGTTTGTAAACGTACCCTTGAACGCAAATCATTCAAAACCAGGGTCTGATGTGTTTCTGAAATACCTAATTCCCAGGGAAGACCGGCATACCTTATAGAACTCCGGGGAGAAGCACCGGTTCCCCCATCTCCTCCGGAAATTAAAATCATATCGGCATGTCCCTTAGCTACTCCGGCCGCAACTGTTCCTACCCCCATTTCAGAAACAAGTTTAACGCTTATCCGGGCACCGGGATTAGTATTTTTTAAGTCAAAGATTAATTGAGCTAAATCTTCAATAGAATAAATATCGTGATGGGGTGGAGGAGAAATTAAAATTACTCCCGGGGTAGTATAACGAATTTGGGCAATAGCCGGGCTTACTTTATGCCCGGGAAGCTGCCCCCCTTCCCCGGGTTTTGCCCCTTGTGCTATTTTTATTTGTAACTCATCAGCATTTACCAAATAATTCGTAGTTACTCCAAATCTTCCTGAAGCAACCTGTTTTATTGCACTACGCTTAAAATTACCATTAGTCGACGGCTTAAACCGTGCAGGATCTTCACCCCCTTCCCCTGTATTGGAACGGGCACCTAATCGATTCATCGCAATAGCAATACTTTCGTGCGCTCCTTTGGAAATAGAACCAAAGCTCATTGCCCCGGTAACAAAACGTTTTAGGATTTTTTCTGCCGGTTCTACTTTGTTTATTGGTATCGCTCCGGTTTTTTTAAATTTAAATAAACTGCGTAGAGTAGCAGGATTTTCTGATTGGTCATTTATCGTACGGGCAAATTCTTTATACCCGGAATAACTATTTTGTCTGACTGCATTCTGTAAAGCAGAAATAGTCTGGGGATTCCATAAATGAAACTTTTCGTTTCTTTTCCATTGGTACACACCACCGGCATCCAGATAAGAAGAAGTTGTTGTTTCTTTTTGGGAATAGGCTTTTTCGTGGCGCAAAAGAGTTTCTTTAATAATAACATCAAACCCTGCTCCGCCAATACGGGAAACCGTTCCTAAAAAACACCTGTTAATTATCTCTTCCTTTAAACCCAGGGCTTCAAATATCTGAGCACCTTTGTAACTTTGTAAGGTTGATATCCCCATCTTCGAAAGGATTTTAAATATTCCTTTATCAACAGCTTTTCTATAATTACTCAAAGCAATATCATAATCTAATTCTATCCGGTTCTCATCTATTAAATATTTAATTGCATCATAGGCCAAATAAGAATTAATACAATCAGCACCGTATCCAAAAAGAAGAGCAAAGTGATGAACTTCGCGTGGTTCCGCACTTTCTATTATAATTCCAATTTGAGAACGCAAAGCCTTTTTTACTAAAAAATGATGTACGGCCCCCAGAGCTAAAAGAATCGGTATTGCCGCATATTCTTTATTAACACCCCGGTCACTTAAAATAATAAAAGTATACCCTTCTTTGATTGCCATAACTGCCTCTGCACATATTTTATCCAGGGCTTTTATAAATTCCTTATTATCTTTGTTCTTAGTGGAAAACAAAACGGAAATAGTCTTTGTTTTAAGATCATTCTTTTTTATGTTGCGTATTTTTTCTAACTCTTCGTTAGTCAAAACAGGTTTCTTTACTCTTAATTTATGACAATGTAAAGATGTCTCTGCTAAAATATTCTTTTCACAACCGATATAACTTTCCAGGCTCATTACTAAGTTTTCTCTTATAGGATCAATGGCCGGATTAGTTACCTGGGCAAAAAGTTGTTTAAAATAATTATAAAGAAGCTCCGGTTCTTTAGATAAAATTGCAGGAGGGGTATCATCCCCCATTGAACCTGTAGGTTCCTCTCCGTTTTCAGCCATAAATTTGATAATAAACTTTAAGTCTTCGCGGGTATAACCAAAGGCTTTTAAAAATGTTACTCTATCCTGCATAATTTTTTGGGTATTTTTAACTGCCGGCATTTTATCAAGATCAACCATCTGTTCTTTCATCCAATGACCATAGGGATGCCTTTCTGCCATTTCCAATTTTATTTCATTATCCTCGACAATTTCCCCCTTTTCCGTATCGATAAAAAATATTTTACCCGGCTCTAACCTTCCTGATAAAAGAATATCTTCCGGAGCTATATCTAAAACCCCTACTTCTGACGCCATAACCACAAAATTTTTCTTAGTTACAATATAACGTGCCGGGCGCAAACCATTCCTGTCTAATACAGCACCGATTTTAACCCCATCCGTAAAAGCAATAGCAGCCGGTCCATCCCACGGTTCCATAAAGCAGGCATGATACTTATAAAAATCTTTTAATTTTTTATCCATTAATTTATTTTCCTGCCAGGCACCGGGAATAAGCATCATCATCGCATGTGGAAGGGACTTATCGGTTAAAGCAAGTAATTCAAATACATTATCAATAGTTGCAGAATCACTTCCACCCGGAACAATTATGGATTTTATTTTTTCAATATCTTGATCGCTAAACACTTCACTTTGTAGTAAACCTTCTCTGGCCCGCATCCAATTAATATTACCCTGCAAGGTATTAATCTCTCCGTTATGAGCTAAGAACCTAAATGGCTGAGCCAAATCCCATGTAGGAAAAGTATTGGTGCTATAGCGCGCATGTACTAAACAAAGAGCGGTTTTTAAGCTTTTATCTTTAAGATCCAGAAAAAAGTTTTCCAATTGATTAGAAATTAATAGCCCTTTATAAGCAAAAGTACGAGAGGAAATATTATTAACATAAAAATATGATTTTTGTTTTAAATTAGAAGCACGAATAATATTTTCTATCTGTTTTCTAATTACATAAAGGCGCCTTTCAAAATATATCTGTTTTTTGACCTTCGGGTCTTTAGCAATAAAAATTTGTTCAATCACCGGTTGAGTCTGGCGGGCAGTTTTACCGATACTGGAATCATCCACCGGAACCCTGCGCCATCCTAAAAGTTTTTGCTGCTCCTGTTTGATTATTTTTGTAAAAATATCTTTACAAAACTGCCGCTCTTTTTTATCCGGAGGTAAAAATATTAAACCTGTACCGTATTCACCTAATGGGGGTAAATCAATTCCTATTTTTTGAGTTTCTTTTTGGAAAAATTCATCGGGGATTTGAATAAGAATACCCGCACCATCTCCGGTTTCAGGATCTGCGCCGGTAGCACCACGATGTAGGAGGCGATTAAGAGATTGTATCCCCAAATGCAACATTTCGTTAGATTGCCTGCCTTTTATATCACACACAAATCCTACACCACAGGAATCCTTTTCAAATTGTGGATCATATAATCCTTGTTTTTTAGGAAAAAATGTATTTTTCATTTTTTATCTCTTTCAATATT
>JAGLHV010000173.1 GCA_023143305.1 bacterium
GCGATGCCCATTCCTAAACTATTTATTGCTGTTGCCGAAACCGCTAATAAGGGACATAACCCCAGCAATAAAATTAAAACCGGATTTTCTTTTACAATGCCTTTAGTAAACTCATTCCACCTGATCATCTTTATCTTCTTTCCTTAAATAATAATTTTCATTTAACCAATTTAAACATTTTTTACTTCGCACGGTCACTGCCTGAGAAGAAATAGTTGCTCCGGTAATAGCATCTATTTTTCCGGATGAATCTTTTTTACTTAACATTAAATCATCATTTTTTTTCCCGACAAACTGTTTAAGAAAACTTTCCTGAGTAATTTTTGCTCCTAAACCAGGTGTTTCCGTATGTTGAAGGACTTTTAACCCATTTATTTCTGCTTCATTATTTAATCCAATAATCATATCGATTTTACCGCTATATCCTTTAGCTGAAATATTCATTACCACTCCTACCCGGTTACCAATATCATTATACCCTATATTTAATTCTTTTTCCCCGATTTTAAGCGGTTCAAACACTACTGCCTGGGAAAGAACTTCTTTTTGGGCAATTCTAATTCTTTTTTCCCTTTGTTGATCAATTAAAGGTTTAGTTTTCTGATAAACAAAAGATAAAACCGCTGCAGAGATAACACAAACAACAGTTAAAACAAACCCTGTTTTAAATACATTTTTCATGGCGTCTTGCTCCTGAGGGAAACAGTTCCAAATCTTTTAGGTTTGGTATATTGATCTATTAAAGGAACAAACATATTCATAATTAATATAGCATAACAAACACCTTCCGGGGTACCCCCTTTAAAACGAATCAGAATGGTTAACAAGCCGCATCCTATTCCAAAAAATACTTTTCCGGATTTAGTAAGGGGAGAAGTAACTATATCCGTAGCCATAAAAAACGCCCCCAAAATTAATCCCCCACTCATAACATTAAATAATAAATCCCCGCCCATAAGTATAGAGAGAATTCCTACAGTTGAAATAAAAAATAAAGGAGTATGTATTTTAATTTGTTTTTTATATAAAAGATATCCTGCCCCTATTAATAAAGCCAAAGTCGAAGTTTCCCCCAGACAACCTACCCGGTTGCCTAAAAATAAATCCAGGTAAGATGGTAATGGATTATCCAATCCCATTTTAACTATATCTAAGGGAGAGGCACTGGTAATTCCATCAAAAGGAGTAGTCCAGGTAGTCATCTGTATCGGCCAGGAAACCAGTAATACTGCCCTGCCCACCAGTACCGGATTAAAAGGATTATTACCTAATCCTCCAAAAATCTGTTTGCCCAGCAAAATGGAAAGCACAGCACCAACAGCAACCAACCACCAGGGAGAACCGGGAGGTAACACAAAAGCCAAAAGAATCCCGGTAACTACTGCACTTAAATCATTTATAGTTATTTCCTTTCCAAAAATCTTTTGAGAAAAAAACTCCGTTCCGACACAAAAAATGACACTTATCAAAACCAACATTAAAGAATACCACCCAAATAAATATACCGATACTATTAAAGCCGGAAATAAAGCTATAATTACATCCAGCATTATGGAAGAAACAGTTTCTTTTCCTTTTATATGCGGCGAAACAGAAACAACTAACTGGTCTTTCACTAACAACTCCCTATTATGAATTTCCTACCCAATCCGCCTTAAAGACCGGCAAACCCACCTTATCCGATTGAGGCGGAGCGGGCCTACCTTATAGACTGGCAAACAAGCAGGCGAAATTTTAATTTTTTTTCAACTTATTGATTTCTACCTTTGCCCATTTTACATATTGAACAATAGGTTTCTTTGCCGGGCAAACATAAGCACAAGCACCGCATTCTATACAATCCAAAACACCATATTTTTTTGTTTCTTCCCAGTTTTTATTCTCGGCATAAAGAGAAATCATACAGGGAGATAAACCCATAGGACAAGCATCAATACATTTAGAACAGCGGATACAATTCCGTAGATATTCTTTTTTTAATTCCTGTTTACCAAAAACTAAAATTCCGGAAGTTCCTTTCACCACAGGAACTTCCAAATTATATTGGGTAATTCCCATCATTGGACCACCCATAATCACTTTTCCCGGCACAGAACTAAACCCGCCACATTCCTCGATTAAAAAAGAAATAGAACTTCCTATTCTTACTCTTAAATTTTTGGGAGCGAAAACTCCCCATCCGCTTACTGTAACAATCCGGGAAACCAGTGGAATACCTCGCATCACCGCTTCTCTTATGGCAAAAGAAGTTCCTACATTATCTACTAATACCCCCACATCCATAGGTAACCCGCCGGAAGGAACTTCTCTGTTTAATACAGCTTTAATTAACTGTTTCTCTCCTCCCTGCGGATATTTTTCTTTTAATATTTTTAAACTTATATTAGGCTGTTTGGCAATCTCTTTTTTCAATATCCTTATCGCCCGCGGTTTATTCTCTTCCACTCCTACAACTCCCCAGGAAGCATTTACGGTTTGCATTATTATTTTCAAACCTTCAATAATTTCCACCGGATGTTTAACCATCAACTGTTCATCAGCGGAAAGATAAGGTTCACATTCTACACCATTTAAAATAACCGTATCTATTTCTTTATGGGGAGACAATTTTATATGAGTAGGAAAAGCTGCTCCCCCCAATCCCACAATACCTGCTTCTTTAATAATGTTACAAATTTGTTTTGGGGACAAACGAAAATAATCCTCGTGTATTTTTCTCTTTTCTATCCACTCATCCCGCCCATCTGATTTAATAATCACTGCCAAATCTTTTTTGCCTGAAACAGGATGTAGGTGTAAACAAATATCAATCACTTCTCCTGAAATACTGGAATGAACAGGAACAGAAACATTGCCTTGTGCTTCTCCGATTTTTTGTCCGACTTTTACTTTTTCTCCCTTAGAAACTATTGGTTGTGCAGGTTTTCCGATATGCTGAACTAAAGGAATAACTACTTGCTGCGGAATACTCGTTTCTTTTATTTCTTCCCCAACGGTCAATTGCTTACAAGCTAAAAGATGAATTCCGGCTTTAAAAGTAACTTTTTTCATAATAAACCCTATTTTTTAAACAATAATTTACAACACAAACAGCACAAACCTTAATAAAAATAAACTAACAACGGAATGAATTATACATAAAAAATACAAACGCGTCAAGAAAAAACAAACCATAGATTAGAAAAGAAATTCTGCATCCTGAGACTTGAAAATTCTTTGGATTTCTTTAATAATATGTTTTAAAAAAGCAGGATACTACGGAAAAGGCCCTAAGTTGATTCTTACTTCCTTTTTGGGGTCAAAAAAAATCCTCTTAAAAAATAAATACCCTCTTTTAGTAAAATAATGCCTTCTTTTATAGATTTTAGCCGGCATATTCTATTTAATAAAAAACGGGGACGCATATAAAATTCCCTTACTGCCTGTTGATGAAACATCCACACCCTTTCCTTAGATAAACTTTTTGTCTCAATAAGCGGATAAGAACAGGAACTATCCATAATATCCGTTTTCTCGGAAATCCACCCCTTACTTATTGCTTGATCACGAAAAGTAGTCCCTATTTGCGGACTGGCAATATTAAAAGAAGCATAATCACAATCAATTTGCTTAGCTAAATCAATCAATTCCCTTTGCGATTCTTCATCTTCACCCGGCAATCCTATAATAAAATGTGCCAATGTTTTTATTTTTAATTTTTTACAAAGAGCAAAAGCTTCCTTTATCCGGTCTATTTTAATCCCCTTTTTATATCTATCTAATATATCCTGTCTGGCACTTTCTACCCCTAACATTACCGTGTGGCAACCGGCAGCTTTCATCACCTTTAAAGTCTCCTCATCAAGCAAATCAACCCTGGTTTCACAACTCCAGCTAAAGGCAAATTTTTTTTCTATCATCTCTTTGCACAATTTAAG
>JAGLHV010000174.1 GCA_023143305.1 bacterium
GTCGTGGTGCATGGTATTTTCACCGTGGGCATAAAGTGATAGCTTAAGGCTAAACTTAAAAGCCCCTGTCGGTGAAAAGCCGACAGGGGCTTTTTTTATTTAACCGAATATAATTTTAAAGGAGTAAGTTGGTGAAAGAATTAGAAAGAATGAAAATTTATATTGTTGATATCGTGGTAGTAGTATATGTTGTAGGCAGGCCTCCGCCTTGAGGGTGAAGTGGTGAATTATACACACAATCCCCTGTTGGCGTGAGGCCGACAGGGGTTTTTTTTATTAAAATTTAGTAAATCAAAATATTTTAAAAGGAGAAAAATAATGAAATATACAGGAGCTGAAATTATTATTAAATTGTTGGAAAGGAAGGGAATTACTATTGTTTCCGGAATTCCGGGAGGTGCAAATCTTCCTTTGTATAATGCGCTTTATAAAAGTAAGATAAGGCATATTTTAGCACGACATGAGCAGGGAGCCGGGTTTATTGCTCATGGAATAGCCAGAGCTACAGGAAAAACAGCTGTTTGCTTTGCTACTTCCGGACCGGGAGCAACAAACTTGTTAACTGCAATTGCCGATGCAAAGTTGGATTCGATACCCATTATTGCCATTACCGGACAGGTTCCTACTTCGTTTATAGGAAGCGATGCCTTTCAGGAAGTGGATACCTATGGGATGAGTTTACCCATTACTAAACATAATTTTCTTGTTCGGGACGCAAGAGAATTGCTGCATATTATTCCGGAGGCTTTTAACATTGCTGAATCCGGAAGGCCCGGCCCGGTGCTAATTGATGTTCCCAAAGATGTTCAACGCCAGACTATTGAATTTGATCAATGGCCGGCTCAGGAGAAAGAAAAAGTCCCTGAGAAAATTGATTTATCCGCTATTAAACACATTGCCGGAATGATTAATGAAGCCAAACGGCCTTTGCTTTATATCGGGGGGGGGATAGTTCAGTCAAAGGCACATAATTTGTTATATAAACTAGCTAAGAAAAATTCTATACCTGTTGTTTCCACATTAATGGGTCTTGGTTGTTTTCCTGCGGAAGACTCTTTATATCTGGGTATGCTGGGAATGCATGGTGCACGCTATACTAATTTCATTCTTAATGAAACGGATTTACTTTTGGCTTTTGGTGTTCGTTTTGATGACCGGGCTACCGGGAATGTTAGAAAGTTTTGTCCGCAGGCAAAAATTATTCATATCGACATAGACCACTCTGAAATTGACAAAATTAAAAAAGCTAAGTTTTCGGTTACAGGAGATATAGGTATGGCCTTGAAGCAAATAATGTCCTTTATAAATTCTGATAGCCGGAGAAAGTGGATTACGCAGGTGGAAAGAATAAAAAAAGAAAATCCTTTTTTGATACCAAAAAATACTAATTCTTTGCATCCAATAAAGTTAATTAAGAAAATAAGTGATTTAGTTAAGTCCGATACAATAATTACCACAGATGTGGGACAACACCAAATGTGGGTTGCTCAAGTGTATCCATTTCAGTATCCTCGGACGTTGTTGACTTCCGGTGGTTTAGGAACTATGGGGTTTGGATTTCCCGCAGCTATTGGGGCAGCTCTGGCGAAACCAAAGAAGCGTATTGTTTGTATTAGTGGGGATGGTTCTTTCCTGATGAATATTCAGGAGTTAGCAACTTTAGCGGATTTGAATTTAAATATAACCGTTATCATTATGAATAACGGCCATTTAGGGCTTGTTCGACAACAGCAGGAATTGTTTTATGAAAAGAAATATATATCTACAAAATTTGCTACCAATCCGGATTTTGCTGCTATTGCTAATAATTTTGGTATTCGGAGTTATGATTTAAAAGGAAGGAAAAACCCGATGGCTACTCTGACTAAATCCTTATCAGAACCGGGTCCGTGTCTGGTGAATGTGCCGGTAGACTCTGCAGAAAATGTTAATCCTATAGTTCCACCCGGTGCGGCAAATTATGAAATGATAGGAGGTGATATTAATGACTAAAAAGGCAAGTACTATTATTGAATTGACGGTTCAAAATCATCCGGGTGTGATGTCTCATATTACCGGACTTTTTTCCAGACGGGCATTCAATTTAGAAGGAATTTTATGTGGGAGTATCGATGACAGCAGGAAAAGCCGGATGTATCTATTAGTCGAAAACAATAGTCGTATTGAGCAGATAATCAAACAATTGCAAAAACTTTATGATGTTATAGAAGTTACTTTGCGAGAGGATTACGACCATACTTTGTTTAATAGATTACATGAACTTATTAAATAACTCCTTGTTGTTATTCATAAACGATAACAAAATAAAAAGTGCAAGTTTTTCTTCTTGCATTTAAGCATTAAATGGGATAAAATCATAAGCACGGTTTGTAATTTACACGACATTTAAAAATTATTCTCTTTAATAGTGTAATCAGATAATTTAGAAAGTATTGACTTTGTATTTGAAAATAAAACCTTATAGTTAACAGGAGAGGACTATTGCATATGGATAATAGCATTTCAGCATTTGTATTTAAAAATCGCCGGTTTTTTAGTATCATTTCTCTTATAGCGGTAATGGGTTTGAAAGTTTATTTAAAGGGCACTACCTCTTTGTTTTTGTTAGGGACAGGCTTAATAATTGTAGCGATAGGAATAGTCTTTAGAATGTATTGTGCCAGTTATCTTTTGGGTAGGCATATTGTTACTAAAGTAGAAGCAGAGTTTCTTTGCGTTTCCGGGCCTTTTGCTCATCTTAGAAACCCTCTTTATCTGGGTAACTTTATTATCTGTTTAGGTAGTTGTATCGCTTTTAATGAATGGTATGCTTATTTAATCGGGTTTGGAAATTTTATTTTTTTATATTCATTTATAATCCCTCATGAAGAAGAATTTTTGCAGGAAAAATTCGGAGATAATTATTTGGAATATAAAGCGAATATTAAGAGATTTATACCCAGGATAACAGGGTATAAAAGTCATACGGAAATATTTCCTAATTATAAACTCGGCATTTTGAGAGAAATTAGTCATTTAATTGTCCTTGTAGTTTTGTTTGTAGTTCTTTTTGTGTGTTTTGTTTGATAAAAGGGATTTTTTTTGCAGAAGTATATAAACAATAAAGAGTTCTGCAAAATGACACATTTTGTCATTCCGCACTTGATGCGTAATCTATAATGTACTTAAAATATCAATAGATTCCTGCTTTCGCAGGAATGACCTGACTAATCCGCCTGAGGCGGAGCGGGCAGGCAACAAGGTAAAAAGGCTATTTTGAAGAAGTCTATAAATAATAAAAAAAGGAGGTATTGAAAATGCAGAAAGGAAAGATAGTTATTTTTTTTCGTTTGAGCATTGCTTTGTTACTACTCAATTCAATGCAATTAGTTTCTGCGCAGGCAAAGTCTAAGGCTAAAGATAATCAGGGAAAACATAAAGGATGGACTGAGGGGAAAAGAGAGGGACAAAAAAGTGAAACACCCCCTGGGTGGGGAAAGGGATTGAAGAAAGGCTGGGAAAAAGAAACTCCCCCGGGATGGAATAAATGGGATAAAAAAGCAAGAAAAAGATGGCAAAAGAGGTTGGTTAAAGCTAAGAAACAAATTGAGGTGAAGGCAAAAAAGAAAGAGTGGAACTTAGAAAACCGAGAGAGAGCGGCTATAGCCCTGGAATTTGCAGCGAGAAAAGGAGTGCCGATAGGGCATGCCAGAAATGTTGTTGAAGAATGTATAGGACAGGGTTTAAAAGGGGAAGAAACTTTGAGAGTTGGAAAGGCTTTATCCGAAGGAGTGGGTAAAGGAGAAAATTTTCAAACACTGGGGAATCGTGTTGTGCAAAAAATCAGAGCAGGCTATAAAGGGGAAAGATTAACTAATGAAATCCATAATATGATTCAAACCAGGTACAGAGCC
>JAGLHV010000175.1 GCA_023143305.1 bacterium
TAGATTACAGATAACAGACAAAAAAAAGACAGTTGAATTGGTTTAGATTGGTTAGATTGGTTAAAAAATAAAGGATAAAGACAGGCACAAAGTCAAAAGATAAAAGACTGTAAGTGATGAATAGTAAAAAAACGGAGGAAAAAGGGATGGGTTTTTTTGACGGGTTAAAATTTGATGATAAAGGGTTAATTCCGGCCATAGTTCAAGATGAGAAAACGAAAGAGGTGTTAATGGTTGGGTATATGAATAAAGAATCACTAAGGAAAACTATCGAAGAGAAAAAAACTTGTTTTTGGTCCCGTTCCAGACAAAAATTCTGGATAAAGGGGGAAACCTCGGGTCATGTTCAAAAAGTAAAGGAAATTTTCGTTGATTGTGATAAGGATACTCTTTTAATTAAAGTTGAACAAACAGGTGGGGCATGTCATATGGGTTATCGCTCTTGTTTTTATCGCAAACTTAATGAAGCAGGGGAATTGGAAATTACAGGAGAGAAGATTTTTGAACCGGAAAAAATATATAAAAAATAAGATTTATTACCAGCTAAATATGATTTTTTAATAAAATAATAAGTAATAATGAAGAGGAGCAATGTTTTATCCCGATTTTAAAGAATTCAAACGTTTATCTAAAAAGGGAAATTTAATCCCTGTTTATAAAGAGATTCTAGCTGATTTAGAAACCCCTGTTTCCGCCTTAGCCAAAATTTCAGGTAATTTCAAAGAAAAATATTGCTATTTGTTAGAAAGTGTAGAAAACGGAGAACGTTTAGGCCGTTATTCTTTTTTATCTACCCATCCTTCATTTGTTTTTGAAAGTAAAGGTAAACAAATTAAGTGTTATTCTCCGGGAGGTAAGTACCAAAAAAAGATAAAGGGAAATCCGATAGATGAACTTAGAAGGCTTATGAAAATATATAAGCCGGTTGAAATAAAGGGATTGCCGCTTTTTTACGGGGGAGCGGTGGGATTTGTTGGTTATGATTTAGTTCGTTTTGTAGAGGATATTCCGGATGTTAATCCCGATAGCCTCAATCTTCCGGATTGTCTTTTTCTTTTCACCAATAATATTCTTGTTTTTGATCACATATCTCATATGATAAAAGTTGTTTCCTGCGTTCATTTGGATGATTTTTTAATTAAGGGGGATAAAAAAAATCGCGAGAGTATACAAAAAAAATATACAGTTGCCTGTCAACAGATAGACGAGATTATTAAAAAATTAAGGAAGAATGTTCCGTTATTAAAAAAGAAAAAATTATCTAAAAAGATAAAACTTAAAATAAAGTCCAATTTTAATAAAAAAGAATTTGAAGATATTGTAAAAAAAGCAAAAAAGCATATAAAAGCAGGCGAAATTATTCAAACGGTATTATCTCAAAGGTTATCGGTAAAAATAAATACTGATTCGTTTAATATTTATAGGGCATTAAGGGTAATAAATCCATCTCCTTATATGTTTTATCTTAAGATGGATAAATATTGTTTAGTAGGGTCTTCTCCGGAAATTCTTGTGCGCAAGGAAGAACGGACGGCTGAATTACGGCCCATTGCCGGAACCCGTAAGAGAGGGGTAAATGAACAGGAGGATTTGGAATTAATTAAAAGTTTACTTGCTGATCCCAAAGAACGGGCAGAACATATAATGCTGGTAGATCTAGGAAGGAATGATTTGGGTCGGGTTTGTAAATATGATACTGTTAATGTAACGGAATTAATGACTATTGAGAAATATTCCCATGTAATGCATATTGTTTCAGATATTAAAGGACGATTAAAAAAGGATGTAGATAGTTTTGACCTGTTTTGTGCCTGTTTTCCTGCCGGGACGGTTTCCGGTGCTCCCAAAATCAGGGCTATGGAAATTATTGACCAATTAGAAAATGTAAGAAGGGGAACATATGCCGGAGCGGTGGGGTATTTTAGCTTTCAGGGGAATATGGATATGGCTATTACTATTCGTACTATATTGATTAAAGATAGGGTTGCCTATATTCAGGCAGGTGCAGGTATCGTTTATGATTCTTTACCGCAAAAAGAGTATAAAGAAACTTTAAATAAAGCAAAAGCAATGATTAAAGCTGTTCAAATGGCAGAAGAAGGTTTTGAATAAAAAGAAAGCGGGATGAGGAAGGAATAAAAATGATTTTGATGATTGATAATTATGATTCTTTTGTTTATAATCTTGTTCAGTATATCGGCGAGATAGAAAAAGAAATCATTGTTTATCGTAACGATAAAATTTCTATCGGCAGAATTAAAGAATTGAAACCAACCCGGATTATTATTTCCCCGGGTCCCGGCCGTCCTCAAGAAGCAGGTATAAGCTGTGAATTGATTAAAGAGTTTAGCCATAAAATTCCTATTCTGGGTGTTTGTTTAGGACATCAATGTATCGGTTATGTATTTGGGGGGGAAATAAAGGGAGCAACAAAAATTATGCATGGAAAGACCTCTTCTGTTTTTCATAATGGGCGGGATGTTTTTAAGGGGATAGAAAATCCTTTCACTGCTGCCCGCTATCATTCTTTGATTATAGAGAAAAAAAAGCTGCCTGCCTGTCTTGAAATTACTGCCTGGACAAAAGATGATGAAATTATGGGTATCCGGCATAAAAAATATAAGGTTTATGGAGTACAGTTCCATCCGGAATCGATACTAACGGAAGTTGGTAAAAAGATATTGAAAAATTTTTTAGACATAAAAAATTAGACAGATTTGATTTGGTAGCATGTTTTATTGAGAAAAATATTTACTTTTAGAAAGGAGCAGGAAAGATGATTAAGGAAGCTATTGCTAATCTGGTTGAACAAAAAAATCTTTCGGAAACAGAAATTCAGGAAGTAATGAAGGAAATTATGGAAGGGGCAGCTACCCCGGCACAGATTGCTGCCTTTATTACTGCTTTGAGAGTTAAAGGAGAAACAGTAGAGGAAATTACCGGGTGTGCTAAAGTAATGAGAACCAAGGCACAAAAAATAAATATTGACGGGAAAACAATAGTAGATACCTGTGGTACAGGCGGAGACAGAAAAGGCACTTTTAATATTTCTACTGCTGCTGCTTTTGTTGTAGCGGGTGTAGGATCATTAGCTGTAGCCAAACATGGAAATAGGTCTGTGTCCAGCCATTGTGGAAGTGCGGATGTGTTAGAATCTTTGGGGGTAAAAGTAGATGCTTCTCCCCAAATAGTGGAAAAATGTGTCAATGAAATAGGGTTGGGTTTCTTTTTTGCTCCTATTTTTCATGGATCAATGAAATATGCTATCGGACCACGAAGAGAAATAGGAATCAGAACTGTTTTTAATATTTTAGGTCCTTTGACTAATCCGGCAAATGCTCAAGCACAGGTTTTAGGGGTTTATTCTTCTTCTTTGACTGAACCAATGGCAAAGGTTTTAGGAAAACTGGGGGTAAAGCAGGCTTTTGTCGTATATGGAGTGGATGGGTTGGATGAGATTACTACTACCGGGGATACAATGATTTCCGAGTTAAAAGATGGACAGGTTACTACTTTTTATATTCAACCGGAAGATTTTGGTTTACCCCGGGTTAAACTTTCTGATATACAAGGAGGAAGTATTCAGGAAAATGCTCAGATTCTTTTGGATGTTTTGAAAGGTAAAACAGGGCCTGCTTTGGATATCGTCCTTTTAAATGCAGCAGCTGCGATTACCGTAGGAGGGCAAAAAAAGTCTGATAATGTTGCTGAAAAGATAAGATTTATTAATGAATCTTTAATTTTAGCCAGAAAATCAATAGATTCAGGGGCTGCTTTGAAAAAGTTGGAATTATTGAAAGAATATACAAATAAATAGTTCATAGAAAAAAACAAATACTAAATTAAAAAC
>JAGLHV010000176.1 GCA_023143305.1 bacterium
GGAATCTATTGATATTTTAAGCACAGTATAGATTCCGCATCGAGTGCGGAATGACTTGCCTTATCCGCCTAAGGCGGAGCGGACAGGCAGGCAGAATGTGTTATTTTACAAAACTCTAACTCATATTTATTTAAGGAGGAAAATATGCCTTTTTTTATTGGAAAAGATCGGGAAGCAAGAAGAGCTTATGGTTTTGATGAGGTAGCATTGGTTACAGGTAATTTAACCATTAATCCCGAGGAAGTAGAAACCAGCTCCAATATCGGAAATTTGAAGATTAAAATCCCTATTATTGCTTCGGCAATGGACGGGGTAGTAGATGTAAAATTTGCTATTGCTATGGGTAAGTTAGGGGGATTAGCCGTTTTAAATCTGGAAGGAATTCAAACGCGGTATGAAAATCCGGAAGAAGTTGTTAAAGAAATAGTCGAAGCCCCTTATGAAAAAGCAACGTCAATTTTTCAGAAAATTTATAAAGCCCCAATAAAAGAGCATTTAATTGCCAAGCGGATTGAACAAATAAAAGCAGCAAAAGTCCCGGCAGCGGTTTCTAGTATTCCTAAGAGGGCAAAGAAGTTTAGTCTTATTGCCCAGGAAGCCGGTGCAGATATTTTTGTTATTCAATCTACGGTTGCTGCCCCGCGGCATTATTCTACTCAATATAAAGAAGTAAATATGGGCAATATTTGTAAGCAACTGAAAATTCCTGTAATTATCGGTAATTGTGTCGGTTACGAAGCCTCTTTGGAATTAATGGAAACGGGTTGTTCCGGGCTTCTTGTGGGAATAGGTCCGGGAGCAGCTTGTACTACCCGTGGCGTATTAGGAATAGGGGTTCCTCAAGTGACGGCTACTATTGATTGTGCTCAGGCAAGGGATTTTTACTATAAAAAAACAGGAAGATATGTTTCTATTATTACTGATGGGGGAATGGTAACCAGCGGAGATATTTGTAAGGCTTTTGCCTCGGGAGCGGATATGGTGATGATTGGGTCCGGACTGGCTAAGGCAAAAGAAGCACCGGGGAAAGGATACCACTGGGGAATGGCTACTCCGGATGTAAATTTACCCCGGGGAACAAGGGTTAAGGTAGGAACTACGGCAGCTCTAAAGGAAATTCTTCTGGGCCCGGCTATGGTAGATGACGGGACACAAAATCTTGTAGGTGCTTTACGCATTAGTATGGCTAGTTTAGGAGCAAAAAATATCAATGAAATGCAGTTGGTAGAGATTGTTATTGCTCCGGACATAAAATCGGAAGGAAAAGTTTTTCAGAAAGCACAAAGAGTAGGTATGGGAAAATAAGTTGTCTTTATAAATGACTAAATAAAAACGATAAAAATATGAATTATAAAATAGAAATTTCTCATAAACAACATATAAAAGATATAAAAGCAGAGGAAACCGAAAAAGATATTTTAGATTTGGGGCTCAAAGGCATAGAAGAGGTTAAATCCATTCTTTTATATGAGATAGACGGAGATTTTACTGTCAAAGAAATAACCGGTATTTGTAAAAATTTACTTATCGATGGAATCACTCAGGATTTTAAGGTCTTTCCTTTAGAAAAAACCACAAATCAGAAAAATATTTGTCCGGCATCAAAAAAGAAAAATAATCAATGGTTAGTAGAAGTTTGGTTTAAAAAAGGAGTTACGGATACAGTAGGAGAGACAGTAAAGAAAGGCATTCGTGATTTAGGATTAAAAAACGAGGTAAATAGAGTAAAAACCGGCTGTAAATACATTTTAAAAGGAAATCTTGCTAAAGCCGGGATAGAAAAAATCACTACTTCACTTTTAGCCAATAAAGTAGTGCAGGAATATGAAATAGTAAATAGCAACAAACAGTCCATAGTCGACAGTCCATAGTCCATAGATAACAGACAAAAGTCAAAAGATAGTCAAAGATTGTTTTATTACTCGAATGAAGTGGGTATATGACTATTTGTGGCATGTATTTATGAGTTATGAGGGATAAATTATAAGTTAAAAAAATTAAAGACAAAAACTAAATGACTGCAAGTGGCAAATAGCACGAATAATCAGTAAATAATTAAAAATTACAGATAAGTAGATTGAAAGTATAAATATCGGCAGGAAGGCTATAAATAAATTAGGTAAAGAAACAGTGAAAGATATACAAAATCATCTAAAATTCAATAGGGTTGAAAATTTTGCTGGATTTGCTGCAGAAAATATTGAACCAAGAGACAACAAGGCGAAAGTGTTGCTATCTGCGTTTATTTATTCTGATCAACCTGAATTTTATTTATATTCAGACCGAATAGCAGAAATATATCTAAATAGATATTATCCTGTGAATAAGATACATCGTTATTTAATTGTTATTCATCAAGATGTATCAGCTGATATTTATGTTAATGATTTCCCAATAGTTACAGAGGTCTTACCTAAACGGTCGAATATTAAAAAAGACCAAGCAATACGAATAATTGATATAGCTGACATTAACAACCTTCGTTTTGGAGATATAAAGATCAAAGGAGATGATTGTTTAATATTCTGCTTTAAAATAGGGTGGAAATTTGGACTTTTTTTTGATTGTACTCGAAACTTAGATATAGATAAATTACCTCATAAACTTGGAACATGTTATAAATATCTTACTTTTCAAGAAGAATATGCTGTTCTTGAAAACGAGAAAATGTTCAATAAAATGGTTAATGATGGATGGGTTCCTTTTATTCAGTTATTGGGAGGAGATTTTAAAAGATTATCAAAATATTATAAAGATAAAAACAAATTTATATCGGCAATAAATGAATTTATAAATAAGTTTGATAAAAACAGGATTGAATCATTCGTTAATAAATGGTGGAATAAGGAAATATTTCAAAGAAAGAAATCGATTTTAACAGCAGGTATCAATGCCTATGTTAGAAACACTGAATCTGATTTTATAACATGTATAAAAACGCTTTATTCTGAAATAGAAGGAATTATACGAATGAGTTATCTTAATGAAATTAATGAGAATCCCTCTTTTGCTAAACTTTTACAATATGTTGACCAAAAAGCAAAAAACAAATTTATATCAAGGAATTCTTTAGGGTTTCCTGATATCTTTTTTAGTTATTTAAAGAAAACTATCTTTAAAAATTTTGATTTAAAAAGTGGTAAAATAGATTTATCACGGCATAGCACATCACATGGTGTAGCAAAAGCGGAAGATTATAGTAAAATGAAAGCCTTGCAGGCAATATTAGTTCTTGATCAAATGTATTTTTATTTATAGTATAAAACAATTATATTCTCAGAATTATTTAGAAAGGAATAATTAAAAACGGTGGAAAAGTTTTCTATGTAATCTCTGTAAAAGAAGATGACAAAAAAAAAATTTATAATACTGAGGTTATTAAAGAAATACAACAAGAAATAGAAAGACTTAAAAAATAATTGTAAAGGAGACTTTATTGTCTTTTGTAAATAAAATAGTTAAGTATTGTGTTAAAAGAATTTTTTTTCTAAGGGGCAAATCGCGGAATTTGTCAAAAATATTTTATTTTAACTTTCTTGGTATTATTTTGGTAAGTATAGCGTATATGATATCAAATGCTGATAATTTTTCATTTGTTTATAGTATTTTGACGCCGAGATATACAAAAGCGATTTCTGCGTTTGATAAAATGCATAATAAGGAAATCAATTATATATTAAAAAAAGGAGATAAGGGTTTTTCTGAAATTTCCGAAATAGTAAACGAAAAAATAATGGGTAATGTTGATTCAATAATTACTCAAATTAGAGCATTAACATGGGGAGGAACAGTTGGAGTAGCTACTCCTGAAGGAATTAAAGATCTTGCTTCTATTGAACTTGAGCT
>JAGLHV010000177.1 GCA_023143305.1 bacterium
GGGATTAAATTTATCGGTCCTTCTAAAGAGGCAATTCTTAAGATGGGGGATAAATCTCAAGCAAAAGAAATAGTAAAAAAGGGAAAGATTGCTGTTATTCCCGGTAGCGAAGGAACTATTTCCAGTATTGAGGATGCAATGCAGTTAGCTTCTAAAATAAAGTATCCGGTAATTATCAAAGCATCTGCAGGGGGTGGAGGTAAAGGAATGCGTGTTGTTCAGGGTGAAGGTGCTTTGAGAAACGCCATTATGACTGCTCAGAATGAAGCGCAGGCTGCTTTTGGTAACGGGGAAGTTTATATGGAAAAATATATTGAAGAACCCCGGCATATAGAATTTCAAATAATGGGAGATAAAACAGGAGAAGTAGTATATTTACCTGAACGGGATTGTTCTATTCAGCGTCGGCATCAAAAGTTGATAGAAGAGTCTCCTTCTACGGCTGTTAATGCAAAATTACGCAAAAAGATGGGACAGGCAGCTTGTCGCATAGCAAAGTTAGTAAAATATGTTACGGTGGGGACGGTAGAGTTTCTTCTGGATAAAAAAGATAATTTTTATTTTGTAGAAATGAATACACGGATACAAGTAGAGCATCCGGTAACTGAATTAGTCACAGGTATTGATTTAGTTAAAGAACAGATCCGGTTGGCCGGTGGTGAAAAATTAAATGTTAAACAAGATAAAATACAGCTTAAAGGACATGCCATAGAATGTCGGATTAACGCTGAAGATCCTGAGATGGATTTTATTCCTTCACCGGGTAAAATTACTAATTTTATTTCTCCGGGAGGGCCGGGAATAAGGGTTGATACACATATATATACAGGATATGAAATTCCTCCTTTTTACGATTCGATGTTAGCAAAATTACTGGTACTTAATAATAATCGTCAGGGGGCGATTTGCAGAATGCAGCGGGCTTTAAATGAATTTATAGTGGAAGGAATAAAAACTACTATTCCTTTTCATAAAAAGGTTATGGAAAATGCTTTTTTTAAAAAAGGAGAAATTTATACTAATTTTATTCAGAGGAGAATTTGGCCGGAAAAATGAAAAAGAATAAAATACAAAATAAAATAAAAGAGATTTTACAAACGTCAATAAAAATAAACAATTGTATTATTGAAGATCAAACAGGTATGATTGAAAAAATTGTACAGGTTATGGTAAATGCTTATCGTAAAGGTAAAAAGATAGTTTTTTTTGGTAATGGAGGCAGTGCAGCGGATGCTCAGCATTTGGTAGCGGAATTTGTTTGTCGTTTTAAAAAAGACCGGATTTCTTTACCGGCTATTGCCCTTACTACCAATACTTCTCTTTTGACTGCTATTGGAAATGATAAAAATTTTGATTCTATTTTTTCCCGTCAGGTTGAAGCTTTTGTTAAAAAGGGAGATATAGTTGTGGGGATTAGCACAAGCGGTAATTCTCCTAATGTATTGAAAGGGATAAAATGCGCTAAAGAAAAAGGGGGAATAACTATTGCTTTTACCGGTAGTAACGGGAAAAAATTATCTAATTTAGCTGATTTTTGTTTTGTTGTTCCATCTTCTGATGTACCGCGTATTCAGGAAATTCATATAATGGTAGGGCATATTGTTTGTGAATTAGTGGAAGATATATTGTTTTAGTTTATCCAGCCGGTTTTTTGCTTCAGACGGAGGGAACGAACAGATTTATCGATAAAAAAATTATGATTTAAATTTTATTGTTGGGTTTAAAACGATGACAACGAAAAAAATAAAATCTTTAACCGGATTAAAAAAAATAGTGCAGGGATTAAAAAGTAAAGATAAAAAAGTTGTTTTCACTAATGGGTGTTTTGATGTTTTTCATCCGGGGCATTTGTATTATTTGGAAAAGGTAAAAACAAAAGGAGACTTCTTAATTGTTGCTATAAATAGTAATGATTCAATAAAAAGGCTGAAGGGAAAAAAACGGCCTTTAGTTGATGAGAGGGAAAGAGCGGAAATGCTTGCCGCTCTTGAATGTGTGGATTGGGTAACTATTTTTAGTGAAGATACTCCCGGAAAAGTAATAAGAGAATTAAAACCCGATGTATTAATAAAAGGGGGGGATTATTCTTTAAATGAAATAGTAGGAAGAGATTTTGTTGAATCTTATAAAGGGAAGGTTCTTACTGTTCCTTTGTTTAAAGGCTGGTCAAGTACAAAATTAATAGAAACAATTTTAAAGAAATATGGATAAGGGAAAAAAAGAAATATATTATTTTGAAAACTTGCCGCAAGGTATAAAAAGCGAAAGTTTATATTGTATAATTGATGTCAATTTGAATCGTGCTAAGGAAGGATTGCGTGTAGTAGAAGAGATAGTTAGATTTGTTTTTCGCCAAAAAGATGTTTATATAAAGATAAAAGAGACAAGGTTGAAACTATACAGAGTAGCTAAAAATATTTATCCGGATTTAATTTATGCACGTAGAGTAAATAAGGACATAGCAGTTAAAATCAAAGAAAAAAACAGAAAAAATTTGAAAGAATTATTAATTGCTAATTTTAAGAGAGTAGAAGAAGCTTTAAGAGTATTGGAAGAATTTTCTAAGTTGATTTCTTGCGGTGCAGGATATAAATTTAAGAGAATGCGTTTTGATATTTATGAGTTGGAAAAAAAAGTAGTAATTTTATTTTTAGAAAAGAGCCGAAAAAGAAAAAAGTGTTAACGGATAAAGTGCTTTACCTTATTACTTGTGTTCCTTCCCCGGGAATAAACTATGAAAAAATGGTCGAAGAAGCGATTATTGGCGGGGTGGAAATTGTTCAGCTTCGGGCTAAGGAATTGAGCAGGAAAGAGTTAATGCGGTTAGCTTGCTCTTTAAGGGAAATTACCTTTAAATATAAAATAATTTTTATTATTAATGATTGGCCGGATGTTGCCCTGGCTTCTCAGGCTGATGGTGTTCATCTGGGGCAGGATGACTTAGAAATAACTTATGTGCGCAAATTGATGGGTGATAAGATAATAGGGGTTTCTACCCATACCCTTGAAGAAGCACGGGCCGCGCAGGAAAAAGGTGCGGATTATATAGGTGTTGGGCCGATTTTTAAAACTGTCACAAAGCCGGATTTGAGACCCGTAGGATTAGATTTAATTGCTGAAATAAAAAAAGAAATAAAAATACCGTTTTTTTGTCTGGGGGGAATAGACTCAGATAATATTAAGCAAGTTATAGAAATCGGTGGAAGAAGGGTTGCGATAAGTAGTGCTATTTGTAAAGTTCGTAGTTTAGAAGAAATAGGAAAAACAACGCAGAATCTTAAAAAAATGCTTTTAGAATCGAAAAATTAATGTGGAATAAAGGATTATTTTTATTTTTTTATTTTTTATGTGCCCATTTGATGACCGAATTTGTTTTTCATTTTAGGAAACTCTGGGAATGGGAAAAAAAGTCAAGTTGGGGTATTATTTTACATAGTGCTATTTTTGGATTTTTAAGTGTAATTTTATTTTTTCCCTTTTTAAATCGGGGGCTGATGTGGTGGTACATAATATTTTTATCTATTATGCATTATATTATTGATTTTTTTAAAGTATCTCTTTTACAGGAAAGAAAAGATGCAGATGCAGTAATGATTTTAGATGAATTTAGCCATCTTTTCTGGATTGGGTTTGTTTCTTTTTTTGGAGCAAAGGAAATTTATGCTCCATGGATGTCTTTAGGAAGAAAATATGATTTGTATTTTTTCCCGGTTGTTATGTGTGCAGTAATTATTTTTTTATCGAGGAAAGAAATAAGCCGGCAATTCAGGGGAGAAAAATA
>JAGLHV010000178.1 GCA_023143305.1 bacterium
GGATTTGATTGCTTGTTCGCCAATCTTTAAGTCGGGAAATTGGGAATTTGAGGGTATATTTTATGCAGAATATATTGCAGGAGATTGTAGAAAACAAGAAAATTGAGTTAAAAAAAAGAAAAGCACTTATATCTATTGATAAATTAAAAAATTCTCTTTTATCTTTATCCCCAATTCGTAATTTCAAGGATGCTATTTCTAAGGAGGGAAAGCTTAATTTAATTGCTGAAATTAAAAAGTCTTCTCCATCAGCCGGACATATTTGTATGGATTTTAATCCGTCTAAATTAGCAGTTATTTATGAAGAAAACGGAGCAGCGGCTATTTCTGTTTTAACTGAGGAAAAGTATTTTGAGGGAAAGATTAATTATCTTGAAGAGGTAAGGAAATGTTCATCTCTTCCTTTGTTGTGTAAAGATTTTGTTGTTGATGAGTATCAATTTTATCAGGCAAGATATTATGGTGCTGATGCGATACTTTTGATTGCCGGTATTCTTAAAGAAGAAGAACTTATTCAGTTTTTAACCCTGGGGAAAAAGTTGGGATTGGATTGTTTGGTGGAAGTACATCAGGCCGATGAAATAAAAAAAGTATTAAATAGCGGAGCAGAAATTATTGGTATAAATAACCGTAATTTACGTGATTTTTCAGTAAACATAGAGACTACTTTGGAATTAAGGCAAATGATTCCTGATGATAAAGTGATTGTTTCAGAAAGCGGAATTAAGAATAGAGAAGATGTTTTATTATTGCAAAAGGCAAAGATAAATGCTATATTAATTGGGCAAAGTTTTCTGGAAAGTAAAAATCCTGCCCAAAAGATGAAGGAATTAGGACTGGAAATATTATAGAAATGAATAAAGTAAAAATTTGTGGTATTACCAACAGCGAAGATGCACATTCAGCGGCTGAGCTGGGAGCGGATTTTTTAGGATTTAATTTTTATAAAAAAAGTTTGCGGCGGGTTTTACCTCAGACGGTAAAAGAAATAACAAAAGGTTTACCGCTTTCTTTGATAAAAGTAGGTGTTTTTGTTAACGAACAGATAGAAATAATTTTAGAAATAACAAAAAATTGTGGTTTATCCGTAGTTCAATTGCATGGGGACGAAAGCCCTGAATATTGTATGAATCTTATGCAAAGAAAACAGGATTTAAAAATAATAAAAGCTTTTAGAATAAAAGAAAAATTTCATTTGGAAGAATTACTGAATTTTAAAGTAGATTACTATCTTTTAGATTCTTTTGTTTCCGGGCAATATGGGGGAACAGGGAAGATTTTTAACTGGGAGTGGGCAGTAAAAGTAAAAGAGACAGGTAAACCGCTTTTTTTATCAGGAGGACTTACTTTAGAGAATGTAAAAGAAGCACTTATTAAAGTAAATCCGGATGTTCTGGATGTGGCCAGCGGGATAGAAATTTCTCCCGGGCGTAAAGATTACAAAAAAATGAAAAAGTTTATAGAAATTGTTAAAAGTACAGATTTTAATCGGAATTAACATCGGTTTTATGAATTTAGGATGTGTTTGTCTTTTAATTTATCGAACAGGGTGTTTATAATTTGTTAAATATCTTTTTATCAGAGAGAGGGAAAAGAGTATATGCTACCGGGTAAAAATGGTTATTTTGGTGAATTCGGAGGGAAATTTATTCCTGAAACTTTGTTTTTTGCTCTTTCTGAATTAGAAACAATTTATTATAAGGTAATCAAAAGCAAAAAATTTAAGAATGAATTTAATTATTATCTTACTCATTATGTGGGAAGGCCTACACCTTTGTATTATGCCGGCAGATTAACTGAAAAGCTGCAGGGGGCAAGGATATTTTTGAAAAGGGAGGATCTTTGTCACACCGGTGCCCATAAAATAAACAATACTCTGGGGCAAATTTTATTAGCTAAAGAAATGGGAAAGAAGAGAATTATTGCCGAAACCGGAGCAGGTCAGCACGGAGTAGCAGTAGCTACTGCAGCAAGTTTGTTTGATTTAAAGTGTGAAATCTATATGGGCAGTGAAGACATAAAAAGACAACGCTTAAATGTTTTTCGTATGAATTTGTTAGGTGCAAAGGTGATTTCTGTAGAGACTGGAACTAAAACCTTAAAAGATGCTATTAATGAGGCAATTCGTGACTGGGTCACTAATGTTGAAACAACACATTATTTATTGGGTTCAACAGTAGGTCCTCATCCCTATCCAATGATAGTTAGAGATTTTCAGTCGGTAATTGGCAGGGAAACAAAAAAACAAGCAGTAAAAGCAATAGGCAGATTACCTGATTATTTAGTTGCTTGTGTTGGCGGCGGTAGTAATTCTCTGGGTATGTTTTATCCTTTTTATAAAGAAAAAGTAAAGTTTATAGGAGTAGAAGCGGCGGGAGAGAGTATTAGTAGCGGGAGACATGCTGCGCCTTTGTGTGCCGGAAAAGTAGGGATTTTGCACGGGGCTAAAAGTTATGTTCTTCAGGATGAAGACGGGCAAATTTCTTCTACTCATTCGGTATCGGCTGGGTTGGATTATCCCGGAGTAGGACCTGAGCATAGTTTTTATAAAAAAACTAAAAGAGCCCAATATACAGCAATTAATGACCGGGAAGCGTTAAAAGCATTTTGTATGCTTTCCCAAATTGAGGGGATTATTCCTGCTTTAGAGTCTGCTCATGCCCTGGCTTATGTAATAAAAATGGCTAAAAAATGGGGAAAGAATAAGAATGTAGTTATATGCCTTTCAGGCCGGGGTGATAAAGATATGGAAGAGGTTGCTAAAATATTTTAGATTTCTTTGTAAAATGTTGTCAAAGGTTAAATTTATGAACCGGATTGAAAAAAAATTTGAGCAATTAAAAAGGGAAAAAAGGAAAGCATTAATTATTTTTATTACTGCAGGACATCCGTCTTTGCAAATTACAGGTAAATTAATTCTGGAAATGGAAAGTAAAGGAGCGGATATTATTGAGTTAGGTGTTCCTTTTTCCGACCCTATGGCAGATGGGCCTGTTATTCAGAAATCATCCCATCAGGCATTGAAGAAAAAAGTTAATTTGAAAAAGATTTTATCTTTAATAAAGGAAACAAGAAAAAACACGGAAATACCTTTGCTTTTAATGAGTTATTTCAATCCGATATACAACTTTGGGCTGGTAAAATTTTCCAAAGAGTGTCAAGAAAAAGGATTAGACGGAGTAATAATTCCGGACCTTATTTTAGAGGAAGCACAGCAATGGAAAAAAATATCCTCGGATATCGGTTTAGCTAATGTATTTTTAGCAACACCTACTACTTCATTAAAGCGGATGAGAAAAATTGCTGCTGATACGGAGGGTTTTCTTTATTATGTTTCCCGGACAGGTGTTACCGGGACCAGGGAAAAAATAAATAAAAAAATAAAAGAAGAATTATTTTTAGCTAAAAAAGTAAGCGGGAAAATGCCGGTAGTGTGCGGATTTGGTATTTCTAATGATAAACAAGCGAGAGAAATTTCTGAATATTGTGACGGGGTTATTATTGGTAGTGCTATAGTGGAAATCATAGAAGAAGGTAAGAACCCGCAGGAAATATTAAGTAAAGTAGGGCGTTTTGTTAGTCAAGTGCGTCGGGAGATGGATAAGAGATAAAAGATAAAGACAGTTAAAAGATAGTTGAATTAGTTTAAATTGGTTACATTAGTTAAAGGATAAATACAACAACGAAGTCAAAAACGAAGAGAAAAGATAAAGACGGTTAAAAGACAGTTTTATTGGTTAGAAAAGATAAAAAAATGAGTTTTAAA
>JAGLHV010000179.1 GCA_023143305.1 bacterium
GTTGCTCCTGTATAATAAATTACCTGATTTTTAAAATCAAAACAATTTCTTACTTTTCTTTTTAAACCTTTTTTATTTATATTCTCGGTAATTCTTTTATGTGCCTGATCTCTGGCAGTATAAATAACACCGTTGATTAAAACTTTTTGTCCCACCTTTAATTTATAGAACTTTTCTATATCCGAAGGAATAAATATTTTTGTATCCATAATCTTATCTTATCCTATTCCTTAAATTTCTATTTCCCTATACCGATTTGCCCAACAAGAAATACTTATTGCTACGGGTAACCCGGCAATATGAGTAGGATGTGTTTTAATATGTAGTCCTAAAGCGGTAACCCTTCCGCCTAATCCTGCCGGACCGATACCCAACTTATTTATTTCTTCCAGCCATTCCCGTTCTAATTTATTAGTTTCCCCGATTCTACCCCAAACACTGCTTTTACTTTTAGCTTCTAAAACTACAGCTTCTTTAGCCATTAAAACTGCTTTATCCATTGTTCCTCCTATTCCTATTCCTACCATAATAGGAGGACAGGGATTAGCTCCTGCTTTCTTTACTGTTTCTACAACAAATTTTTTTATTTCTTCCTTTCCTTCGGCAGGACTGAACATTTTTACCGCACCCATATTTTCACAACCAAATCCTTTGATAGAAATTGAAATTTTTATTTTATCTCCGGGAACAATTACGGTATAAATAACAGCCGGTGTATTATCCTGTGTGTTTTTCCTGGTTAAAGGGTCCACAACTGATTTACGCAAAAAACCTTCCTTATATCCTCTCCTTACCCCTTCCTGAATAGCTGATTCTAAATCAGTATTTACATCAGCATTTTTGTATCTAATTTTTACTTTTGTACCAACCCGAATAAAAACCAAGACCATACCGGTATCTTGACAAAGAGGAATTTTAAGCTTTGAAGCAATCTTACAATTTTCTATTATCCGGGACAAAACCCCTTTGGCCAAATCTTCCTTTTCCGTTTTATAAGTTTTTTTTAATAACTTAAGAACCCGGGGAGATAAAAAATAATTAGCCTCTATACATAATTTATTTACCGCCTGAATAATTACATCTATATCTATTTGTCTCAAAACTTAGCTTACACTCCTTTAATCCTGGCTACTTTATTCTCTATAGCTGCTTTAGCTACTGCTTCGGCAACAACTTTACCTATTTCTAAATCATCAACCGGTGGAATAAATTTGTCTTCCGATAAATTATCTTCCGGAATTAAATTAGCAATAGCAAAGGCCGCTGCATATTTCATGTCCTCGGTAATACGACTCGCCCGAACATCCAATGCTCCTCTCATAACCCCCGGAAAAGCTAATACATTATTAATTTGATTAGGAAAATCAGAACGTCCGGTAGCTACTAATCTTACCCCTGCTTTTTTAGCTTCGTCCGGCATTATTTCCGGCACAGGATTGGCCATGGCAAAAATTATAGGGTCATCCTCCATTTCCTGTACCATTTCTTTGGTTAACAGATTAGCTACAGAAACGCCGAGAAAAACGTTTCTATTCTTTATAACTTCCCCCAGCAACCCTTTTATTTTATTTTTATTCGTAATTAAAGCAATTTTCTCTTTTTCCGGGTTCATTCTCTGCTCTCTTCCCTGATAAATAGCTCCCAGGGTATCACAGAGAATAACATCCTTTATTCCATAATCTACTAAAAATTTAGAAATAGCAATTCCCGCAGCACCCGCCCCATTAACAATTACTTTGGCCTCATTTATTTTTCTGTTACTTAATTTTAAAGCATTAATTAATCCTGCCAAAACAACAATTGCCGTCCCATGCTGATCATCATGAAAAACAGGAATATCTAATTCTTCTATTAATCTTTTTTCTATTTCAAAACAACGGGGAGAAGAAATATCTTCCAGATTTATTCCTCCGAAAGAAGGAGCTATATTTTTGACTATGTTTATAATTTCTTCTGTATCCTGAGTATCCAAACAAATAGGAAAAGCATCCACATTACCAAATCCTTTAAATAAAATAGCTTTACCTTCCATCACCGGCAAAGCCGCAAAAGGACCTATATTACCCAAACCTAAAACTGCTGATCCATCAGTTACTATGGCAATCATCTTTCCCGAAGAACAATAATCATAAACCAACTCTTTATTTTTATGTATTTCCAAAGAAGCCCAGGCCACTCCCGGGGTATAAAGTAATTGTAAATTTGCTCTGTCTATCTTAATTTTACTTTGTATAGTTATCTTACCCTGATATTGTTTATGTATTTCCAATGCTCTTTTTTTCAATTCATTTACATTCATCGTTCTTTATCCTTTTAATAATGGCTTCAGTCATTTCTACCATACCTACTGCTGCTGAATCATTTCTACCTCTTTTTAAATCATAGGTTACAAACTTCCCCTCGGCAATAACATGAGCTACTGCCCTTTCAATTCTATCAGCCGCTTCTCTTTCGTTTATGAATCTTAACATCATTACCCCGGATAAAATCATTGCAGTCGGATTTACTTTATTTTGATTTTTATATTTAGGAGCACTGCCATGGGTAGGTTCAAAAAGAGCAAGTTCCTCTCCTAAATTAGCTCCCGGAGCTAATCCCAATCCTCCGACTAAACCCGCACATAAATCAGAAACTATATCCCCGTAAAGATTAGGAAGAACTATTACATCATACAGCAAGGGCTTTTGTACTAACTGCATACACATATTATCTACAATACGATCTTCAAATTCAATATCAGAATATTCTTTAGCCACCTGGCGGGCTACTTCTAAAAAAAGCCCATCTGTATATTTCATTATATTCGCTTTATGTACAGCAGTAACCTTCCTGCGCTTGTTCTTTATTGCATATTCAAAAGCAAATCTTACAATTTTTTCAGAGGCTGAATATGAAATAGGTTTTATACTTATTGCTGTATCCTTTTTCATTTCCACCTTTTTTTTATCTTTTATAAAATCCATAAGCTCTTGCGTTACTTCTTTTCCTTTTTCAAATTCAATACCCGCATAAAGATCTTCAGTATTTTCCCTGACAACCACTAAATCAATATCAGTGTATTTTGAACAAACTCCCGGATATAATTTGCAAGGCCTCAAACAAGCATACAAATCTAACTGCTTTCTTAAACTAACATTGACACTACGAAATCCTTTCCCTACCGGCGTAGTAATCGGACCTTTTATAGCCACTTTGTTTTTCCTGATTGCTGCCAGAACTTTATCCGGTAAAGGGGTACCTTCTTTTTCCATTACCCCTACACCAGCATGAACTTCCTCCCATTTAATATCCACCCCCGCCGCCTCAATACAACGCTTGGTCATCTCTGTGATTTCCGGACCAATCCCATCACCCGGAATTAAAGTAATAACATGCATAAAATACTCCTTTTAATTAAAATTTTATGATTTTTAGGCCATTCTTAAATTATTGTACGCTAATTCAAAAATAAAGGTAAAATGTGTTTTTAACGATATAGCAAATTTTCCAATCATATATCTGTTGTCTTTATTCCGTTATCTATGGGCTATCAACTGTCTTTTGTCTTTATGTCGATTAAATCTTAACAATAGAAAAAAATTTATTATAATTTAAATCCTTTATGTTTCTTTATATGTTCTACTAACCCGCCGTCCTTTAATAAAACCTGCATTGTTTCCGGCAGTGCCTTTATATTTATTGTTTTTTCTTTAGTTAAATTAATTAATTTCCCTTTAGTTAAATCAATTTCTAATTTATCTCCTTCCTCTAAATCATC
>JAGLHV010000018.1 GCA_023143305.1 bacterium
TTTTTTTTACCAACATGTCTCTTGACATCTCCTATAACCCCCTTGACCGGCTAACCTTTTTCGTGCTTATAGAATATATTTTTTATCTACTTTAAATCTAAAACATCCTCCATATTATATAAACCTTTTGGTTTATCTATCAACCACTTTGCTGCAAACAAAGCTCCGGAAGCAAAGGCATCCCGGCTATGAGCACGATGAACCAATTCTATCCGTTCCCCCGGCCCGGCAAAAAAAACCGTATGTTCCCCGACTACATCCCCGGCACGTACGGCATGCACACCTATTTCTTCTTTTTTTCTGGCTCCTATCACACCTTCTCTTCCGCAGACTTTAACTTTATTAATATCTCTTTCCAGAACCCGGGCAACAACCTCAGCAATTCGATTGGCGGTACCCGAAGGTGCATCTTTCTTCTTATTGTGATGTATCTCTAAAATTTCTATATCATAATTATTAAGGACCTTAGCCACTTCACCTACCAGCCTAAAGAGGAGATTTACTCCTTTACTCATATTAGGAGCCAAAACACACGGAATATCTTTGATAATGCCTTTCAATTCCTCCAATTGTTCAGACGAAAAACCTGTAGTTCCTATTACCATTTTTTTCCCCTCAGCTGCTGCTATACGAGCATGGTCAATAGAAGATTTTGGATTGGTAAAATCAATCACTACTTCACCGTTTTTTATTATGCTTTTTAAATTGCCGGTTAAACTTACCTCTTCGGTAATTTTTGTTCCCAGTAAAGAATGGTTTCCGGCTTCAATTGCCCCGGCAAATTTTAATTCTTCATCCTGAATAGCCAGATCCACCAACCTTTCCCCCATTCTTCCTTTTGCTCCGCAAATAATTACTTTAATCATTTTTCTCCCCATAAATTAGTTTAATATAATATTTAAGTATCGACGAATCATTATATAACACCTTATAATCGATGTCAAACAAAATTTCGTTATTTAGTAATGTCAAGATTTATTTTGACTTTAATTTTTAATCGCACTCATTTTTTACAGGCAGAATAAAAGGCACATCTTCTTTTTTTATGTTTTCTTCTATTAACGAATTTCTTTCTTTAAACACTAAATAATTGCAAATAGCTAACAGGTAATGGCAAATAGAGAGTTGTATTTTTCAAAAAATGTTGAATTAATTTAAAGTTGTTTTATTGGTAAAAAAAGATAGAAACTAAAGATAAAAGAATAGTCCTTAAAAATTACAAGAAACTATTTTCTTTTTTGTTGCAGGATTTTCATTAATTGTTTATAGCTTAGTGTATTTAAAACATCCCTTGATTCTAACCATCCTCGACGAGCAACCCAGATTCCCAGGGAAAGATATTCCATTTGTTCTAAAGCATGCGCATCAGTGCCAATACCCATTAAAACCCCCTTTTCTTTTGCTTTACGACAATAAATATCCGGTAGATCCAACCGCTGAGGATTAGCATTTATTTCTAAAAAGGTCCCTATCCTCGACGCTTCTTCAATTATCTTGTCCATATTAACCATATAAGGTTCTCTTTTCTGAAGTAATCGGCCCGTGGGATGCGCAAACATATGGACATATTTATTTCTCATTGCCGAAATTATTCTATTAGTCATTGTTGCTTCATCTTGTTTAAATCCGGAATGAATAGCAATTAAAACAAAATCTAATTGTTCTAATATGTCTTTTTTATAATCTAAAGAACCGTTTGCAAGAATATCTATCTCTGCTCCGCATAATATTTTAAGTTCTTTAAATTTTTTATTAATTTTCTTTATCTCTTTAATTTTATTCAGAACTTCTTCCGGCTTCATGCCATGTGCCACTTTGAGGGATTGCGAATGGTCACAAATTACTATCCATTCTAATCCCATTTGTTTCGCTTTGCCGGCAATATCTTCTATCGAATCTTTTCCATCACTCCAATTAGAATGAATATGAAAATCTCCTTTTATTCGGGAATATTCTATTAGTTTGGGCAAACTATTTGTCTTTGATTTTTCAATCTCTCCTTGATTTTCCCGTAATTCAGCAGGAATCCATTTTAATCCCAATTGATTATAAATATCTTCTTCTTTTTTTCCAGTTACCTTTTTATTGTTCTTGATTTTGAAAAGTCCATATTCATTTATTTTATAACCTTTTTCATTTGCCAGGTTACGTAATTTAATATTATGCTCCTTGGAACCGGTAAAATACTGAAGAGCTGCCCCATAAGATTCAGGTTTAACCACCCTTAAATCTACCTGAATATTATCATTGGTAATAATGCTGGATTTTGTCTCTCCCTGTAAAAGTATTCTTTTACATTGGGAAAGATTAATAAAAGCATTCATTACTCCCGGCAAATCTGTAGAAGCACATACTATATCTATATCTCCGATTGTTTCTTTCTTTCTCCGTAAACTTCCCGCAGGACAAATTTGTTTTATTCTCGCTTTTTTTTTCAATTCATCGATAATAGATTCGGCTAAAGCTAAACCCGTGAATAAAAAAATTCTCTCCCGGTTTTTACGAATAAATTCTATTCCCCTTAAAATGTTCTGCTGAGTTTTTTCGCCTAAGTGCGAAATTTCCATAATTCTATTTAATTTAGCTGCTAATTCTAAATCATTTAGATTTTTTATGTCTAATTTCTCATAGAGTATTTTAGCTGTTTTAAAACCTATTCCCGGGACGGAAACAATATCGAGTATTTTTTCCGGAAATTCTTTTCTTAAATTTTCATAATATTCTATTTTACCCTTTGAAAAATATTCTTCTATTTTTTTTGCAATTCCTTCCCCAATATGGGGTATCTTCAATAGTTTTTTATTATAAATTAGATTTTCTATATCTTCCGATAAATTTTCAATGCTTTGTGCAGCCCTTTCATAAGAACGGATTCGGAATGGATTTTCATTTTTTAAGCTTAAAAACCCGGCAATTTTATATAATAGATTTGCAATCTCTTTGTTTTTCATAATTAACACTTATAAATACTGAAAAAATATTCCTTTGTTATTTATCATTCACTGTTTTAGGTTTATCGGTAAGGTCTTAATTTTGATAAAAGTTTTCTCAGATTAGATTTTTAATAAGAGACTTAAAATTTTTGTTTTAATTTCTTCCCTATTTGTTTTGGTAAGTTCAAATACTTGTGTATCTTTTCTTTTTTTTATTTCTGAAGTAAAATAATCATGTTTGAGTTTAATCGTGCCCATTATTTTTTTATCGGTTTCTAATGCATTCCAAACAACTTTTTTAAATTGAGGCGAAAGCAGTTCCATTTTTCCTATTTCATCAACGATAATAAACTCACTTTCCTGCATTGCTTTTACAATAGAATCAGTACCAATCTCATCTAAATCCTTTAAATTAACACCGTATTTACTAATTCGATAAGGACTTTGAAAATCAATATGGGCAAGCAACCCACTTTTCCCGTTGAAATTTTCAATTTTAAACCCAATACGTTTATTTCCTTCCTTAATTTCAGAAGTATAAAATCCGCCTTGTTTACCCTTTAATTCTTTCACTATTTCTTTTATTAAAGAAGTCTTGCCAGCGCAAGGCAACCCGGTTAAAAAAATGTTTTTTATCATTATTCTCACTCTTTATTTTTATTTAATAATTATTCCTGCATATCCTACAACAGAATGATAATCCCCGGTAACATCCCCACTGGTTTGATAGGAAATAAGCCTGCCTTCTTTAGCAGTTAATTTTTTGCCGGCATAAATCATAGTAGCGACAGGACCCACTCCGCACATTGAAATATTCTCTTTGATAACAATTTTTAATAGTCCTTCCGGATCAACATTTAATATCTTTTCTATAGCAAGTTTATCTTTTTGTTGGGCTATCTCCACTGGTTCATAATGAGTCATATCGCTACTGGCAACAATTACCACGTTTTCTTCTGTAATAGAATCAGCAATTGCATTCCCTATATTCCGGCAAATATCGTCACTATATTCCTGCATACAAATAGGAACGATTTGTGCTGAAGGATTTAGATGTTGAATAAAAGGTACTTGTACTTCTAATGAGTGCTCATCCAAATGAATTCTCTCATTTTCTTCTAGAAAATTCGAACGCGAAAGAATTTTTCCGGCTAAAGAAGAATTAATCTTTATTCCACCATAAGGCGTTATCCATTCTCCTTCGGTTATAATTGAGGATTTTTTTCCTCTACCATGATGATTCAGGCCAAGGATAATAAAAACAGAACAATTCTTTATTTGAGAATAAACTGCTCCTGCTACTTTCCCGGAATAAACATATCCGGCATGAGGACTAACTATCCCGATAACTTTTTGTTTTTCAGAGGAAGGAACTATATATTCTTCAATTGTTTTTCTTAGCTGAAGCGGATTGGCAGGATAAAACACTCCTGCATATGCAGGTTTACGTATTGCCATATTTAAATCATCTCCTTTTTAAAAAAACAAGTTTATAGTTCTTGTCTCCAACCTTGATGAATTCCCTCTTTATCAGCAATTTTAAGCACTTTTTGATACTCTTTTATACTAATTTTGCGTGACAATTCAGTAAATTGATAAGATAAATGTGCCGGATGGTATTGAGACATAATACTTACATAGGTGTTTGGAGAAATTTCTCGAGCAATAAAACGAAGAATTTCCTGAGAACCGGCAATGTTTTCCGGTAAAACCAGATGACGGACTAACAGTCCTCTAATAGCTATTCCTTCTTCGTTTATCTTTAACTCCCCTACTTGTCGAAACATCTCTTTCAAGGCAAGTTTATTTACTTGCCAGTAATTAGAACTATTTGAATATTTCAATGCCATTTTATTATTACTGTATTTTGCATCCGGCATAAAAACATCTATTATTCCGTCTAACAATTTCAATGTTTCTACCGATTCATAACCACTACAATTATAAACCAAAGGAATCCTTAATTGTTTCCTGCTTGCTAAATAATATGCTTCTATTATTTGCGGAACAAAATGTGTGGGAGTCACTAAGTTTATATTACAAGCTCCCTCTTCTTGTAATTTAAGCATTATTTGTGATAATTTTACAACAGAAATCTCTTGACCATGCCCCAGTTGACTTATTGGATAATTTTGACAAAAGACACAATGCAAATGACAGTGAGTAAAAAATATTGTTCCTGATCCCCTAACACCTGAAATAGGCGGTTCTTCTCCAAAATGAAGATTAAAACTTGAAATTACAGGCTTTCCCCCTGATTGACAAAAACCTTTTTCCCCTTTTAAACGATTGACTTTACATTGACGGGGACAAAGAACACATTTTCTAAGTAAATCATTAAGCTTTTTACTATCTAAAAAAAAATTGCTCATCAGTTTATAAAATGGCAACAACAAATGTTAATAAAAACAAACAAACACCTACACTTAATAATAACATTTCTATAATCAAATAACTTATTATCATTAAAAACACTTCGATATTTCTAAAATTATAAATCTTTTTTATACCTAAAAATTGAAGTTTTAAAATCCAAAACGAAAAAACAAAAAAAACAATGCCGTAAATGGGAAATCTCAAAGGAATAAGATATTTACAAATTAAAGAAAAAGGAACCAATAAAGTCGCAAGCAACAAATTAAAACCGGATACAGCAAAAAGGGCTTTTAATCCTTGTTCTTTACCATACCATTTAGCCAGCAAATCAAAAAAAACAACATTAATAAAACAAAACAAACTAAGAATAAACACAAAAAACGACCATTTCCCTATCAATTGTATTATATTAAATCTTCTGAAAAAAAGAAAAGAACAACTGGCAACATAACTAAAAATACCAATAAAAATAAATAAAAAAAACCATCCTTTCGATGATTTTAATTTAATAATATTTTCTAATGAGCCCTCAGGATTTTCAAAAAAATCATAAATAGTTTCTAAAATTTCATTCCTCCGTATAAATATGTATAATTATATTACTTCAACATATACTCAAGCCGTACTTTTTGCTCAGGTAATATATTATTAAAAAAAGCATAAGGATTTTTATACTTGCTCATTATTCCCAAAGCAGTACCTAACGGAGACTCAAAACTTGATATAATTTTAGGTTTCTTTTTAATTCCGGCTAATTGTGCAGCTAATTTTATGGCATCTTCTTTGTTGCCTAATTCATCAATTAGTCCATTTTCTTTTGCCTGTTCCCCGGTAAAAATTCTTCCGTCGGCTAATAAACGAACTTTCTCCACATCCATTTTCCTTCCTTCGGCAATAGCATAAACAAATTGTTCATAAGCATTATTTATAACTCCCTGAAGTATTTCTTTTTCCTCTTCAGTCATTTTTCGGGCAAAAGAACCAATGTCTTTATATGTTCCACTTTTAATAACAGTCGTTTCTATTCCAATTTTAGTAAACAACATTTCAACATTTTCTATCACCATAATTACACCTATACTACCGGTTATAGTCCCCGGATCAGCTACAATTTTATCGGCAGCACTAGCAATATAATATCCGCCGGAAGCAGCAACATCACCCATTGAAGCAACTACTTTTTTACCCTTCGCGCGAATTTTCAGTATTTCCCCATAAATTTCCTGAACTGCTCCGACACTGCCTCCCGGGCTATTTATTCGTAAAACCACTACTTTTACGAATTTATTATCCCCAAGTTCTTTTAATCTTTTAACGATACTATCAGACCCTCGTGGACTTCCCGGCCATGAACTTGCTTTATTTCCAACACTAATAGGCCCATATACATGAACAATAGAAATCCCTTTTAAAGACTCAGGAATTGGTTTTATTACAGAAATAATACCTAAACCCACAGAAACAACATATAAGAAAATAATTAACAATATAATTTTTTGTTTTTTCATAGTTTAATTAATGAATTTTAATCTTCTTCTATTTTTATTGCTTCCATAGGACAATTTTCTGCGGCTTCCTTACAACACTCTTCCTGACCTTCCGGAACATTTTCCGTTTTTACCAGTACAGTGCTTCCTTCCATATCAAATAAATCACTGCATGTGTCAATACAAAGCCCACACCCCGTACACAAGTCTTCAATAATCTTAACCTTCATTTCAACTGCCTCCTTTTTTTAAATTTATATTATTACTTCTTAAACTGTTTTGTATTTTAATATAATTATCGTTTTTATGTCAATATAAAATTATAAAAATTTAATTTTTTACTTATTTTTAGGTTTCTAAAAAAATTTTAAAAACCTTTTAAAAAAACTTATTTTTTCCTTTTTTATGATCTTTACTTTATCTTGCAAGCAAAGACAAGACAGACCTACTACCCGGGGACTAAATCTAGTATAAACTTTAACATTATCCTGGTCAATTTCTATTTTATCGACGGCAATAGTTAAAGGAACAATTTCTTCTTCCTTTTTTCCTCCCAATAAATGTGCAAGATACTGAGCAATATCACGTTGATCTACAATCTTTGCTAAAACTAAATTTCCCTTTTTCAATTTATGAGAAATAACACCCTCCATCGAGATCGAATCTGCTAAAACTAATTCTGTTTCTAAAAATACAGTCGCATCCTGAGGGATAACTGATGAATTATTTTTTGTTTCTTTTTCCATTTTCTTTTAACCTTTTTTGAATTAATATTAATTATTAAATTTAAGCCCTTGGATGAGCTTTTTCATAAATTTTTTTTATTTTCGTTGTAGTTAAATGAGTATAAATCTGGGTAGTTGATATATTAACATGTCCCAGCATTTCCTGTACCGCCCGTAAATCACATCCTGCATTCAATAAATGAGTAGCAAAAGTATGCCGTAAAGTATGAGGTGTTATACATTTATTTATCCCTGTTAACTTAATATAATGATTAATCACACGACAAACACTCCTGGTTGTAAGTCTTCCTCCTCTTGCGTTAATAAAAAAGGCACTATGGAAAATTTTCTTTTTACTAAGATATTTTTCCCGCAATGGCAAATATCGGGTTAAAATTTTTAAAGCAATACTACCAATAGGAATCAGACGTTGCTTTCTCCCTTTTCCTGAAACCTTTATCATTTCTCCTAAAAAATCCAAATCCTGCACATTTAAAAACACCAATTCACTTACCCTCATTCCTGTAGCATAAAGAGTCTCCATCATTGCTTTATCTCTTAACTCTAAAAAAGTAGTTTCTTTTGGTATTTCAAGTAATATTTTTACTTCTTCTTCATCCAAAAAAACAGGTATTCTTCTTTCTATTCGCGGACTTCTTATGTTAATAAACGGGTTTTTATCTACTATTTTTTCCCGGACTAAAAAAGAAAAAAAAGACCTTAAAACTGAAAGTTTCCGTTTTATACTGGATTTTTCATATCCATCATTTTGTAAGATAGATAAATAATTTCGTATATGCAAACGATTTATCTGCCGGACTTCAGAAACCTCCATTTTAGTTAATATATCAAACCCCTGCCTTAAATCGATTTTATAATTTTGTATCGTATAAGAAGAAGCATTTTTTTCTACTTGCAAATGAAGAACAAAATCCTTAATATGTTCTTCTATCATTCTCCTGTCGTCCTTTCTGAATTTAATTGCTTTCGATAAGTACACCCTTTTTGGACACACTTAAGATAGTTCTCTTTTTTAGATGCTTTTTTAATTAAATATTTTGCACCGCATAAAGGACAAGGTTCTAATACCGGTTTATCCCAGGAAATAAAATGACATTGGGGATAATTAGAACAACCATAAAATACTCGTTTGCGGTGACTGATACGCTCAATTACAAACCCTTCACAAAGAGGGCAATTAACCCCTGCTTTTTTTAAAATAGCTTCCGTATGCTTACATTTCGGAAAAGAAGAACAAGCTAAAAACTCTCCAAAACGTCCTTGTTTAATAACCATCATTGAACCGCAATCTTTACACTTTTTATCAGTTGGTTTTGTCGGTATTTTTATTTTTACAATTTCTTTTTCCGCAATACTTAAGGTTTTCTCAAAAGGTTCATAGAAATCTTCCAATAGTTTTATCCATTTACCCTTGCCTTGCGCAATTCCATCTAAATCGGTTTCCATTTGGGCGGTAAAGCTAATATCTACAATTTTAGGAAAATATTTGACCAGTAAATCATTAACCATAACACCTATTTTTTCCGGGAAAAAGCGTTTTTCAATCAATCTTACATAGTCCCGGGAAAGAATCGTATTTATTGTTGGGGCATAAGTAGATGGCCTCCCTATGCCATGTTTTTCAAGTGTTTTAATTAAGCTGGCTTCATTATAACGAGGAGGAGGCTGTGTAAAGTGCTGCTCCGGTATCAATTTTAACAAAGATAATTCCTCATTTACCTGGAGAGGGGGAAGCAAGTATTCTCTTTCTTTTTTATTAGTATCGGTTGTTGTTGTATATGCTCTATTAAAACCTTCAAAGCGAATAACCTGTCCTGAAGCATGAAAAAGATAATTTTTAGCCTGAATATCAACTCCCGTCATATCAATTATCGCATCAGCCATTTGGCTGGCCAAAAATCGTTGCCAGATTAAACTGTAAAGTTTAAATTGATAACTGTCCAAATGTTCTTTAATTGTTTCCGGAGCTCTAAAAACAGAAGTCGGCCTAATAGCTTCATGTGCTTCCTGGGCTCCTTTACTTTTCGTTTTATAAATTCGTTGCTTTGCAGGTAAATACTCCTTTCCATATTTTGCTCCAATATAATCCATTGCTTCTTTTCTCGCAGAAACAGCTACATTTAAAGAGTCGGTACGCATATAAGTAATTAAACCCTCATGCTCGTCTTTCCCTAAATTAATTCCCTCATAAAGTTGTTGAGCTATTCTCATAGTCCGTTGAGCAGAAAAAGATAATTTTTGCCATGCTTCCTGTTGTAATGTGCTGGTAGTAAAAGGTGGATGGGGTTTTTGTTTTTTCTCTTTTTTAGTAATTTTTACTATCTTATAAACCGCACCGGAAAGATCTGCAATAATTTCTAACGCTTGTTTATTATTAGCAATTCCTAATTTTTCGTATTTTTTCCCCTGCCTGGATATTAATAAAGCATTTAATTCTTCTTCTTTCTCCGGTTTTTTAAGATTTGCTTTGATTGTCCAATATTCCTGAGCTTTAAACGCTTCTATTTCTTTTTCCCTGTCTACAATCAAGCGTAAAGCAACTGATTGAACTCTACCTGCAGAAAGTCCTTTTCTTATTTTTTTACCTAATAACGGGCTTAATTTATATCCAACCAAACGGTCTAAAATTCGCCGTGCTTGTTGAGCATTTACTAAATGCATATCGATTTGCCGTGGATTTTTGATAGACTTTTCTATTGCCTGTTTAGTTATTTCGTGAAAAACAATTCGTTTAATTTTCTCAGAGGGAATGCCTATTGATTCAATTAAATGCCAGCCAATTGCTTCCCCTTCCCTATCCTGATCAGTAGCAATATAAACTTCTACGACCTGTTTAACTATTTTTTGTAATTCTTTTACAATTTTGGATTTACCCTTGATAATTTGATAAGTGGGTTTAAACTTTTTTTCAACATCTACTCCTAATTTCCTCACGGGTAAATCCCGTACATGCCCCAATGAATTTTTTACTACATAGCTCCCACCTAAAAACCGATTAATTGTTTTCGCTTTAGTAGGTGATTCCACAATAACTAAAATTTTTTTCAATTTAAAAGCTCACCACTTTCTTTAACTTTCTTCTTTTGTTCAATATAGCCGATAAGCGTACGAATAAAAATATCTTCCATTTCCTCGGCTTCATATTTTTCTCTTCCATCACATCCTTCACATCCTTTTTTCTCGCACTCATAAAAATCTATTATTCCTTCTGTTTCTTCTTCAATAAATCTACTTATTACTTTAGAACGTTCATCCATTTAATACTCCTTTCTAACAAACATTTTACCTGAAATTTGTTTTATTAATCCCTTCATTTCCATAAACATTAAAGAGGAAGAAATATCCTTAACCGGAAAATTACATTTTTGAACAATCGTATCAATGGCTATTGGTTCCCACCAAACACAATCATAAATTTTTTGTTCTTTCTGATTTAAAGAACAAACTGAATTTTGGGTTGTTTTCTTTGAATTCAATTTTAAATCGGAAATTCCTTTATTTTCTGATAAAAGCCGATTCGAAATTTCAGAAAAAACCTTTATTTCTTCAATCACATCAGCAATGGTCCCAACCAGCTTTGCACCTGTTTTGATTAAGTTATGCGGTCCCTGGCTATATTTGCTGAATATGTTTCCCGGAACAGCAAAAACCTCTCTTCCTTGTTGAAGAGCTAAATCAGCAGTAATCAATGCTCCGCTTTTCTCTCTCGCTTCCACGATAACAGTCCCTAAACTTAATCCACTGATAATTCGATTCCGAATGGGAAAATTAGGCCGCAGGGGTAAAGATGCCATTGAAAATTCCGAAATCAACGCTCCCTGCTGAGAAATAAGCAATTCCAAATCTTTATTTTCTCTCGGATAAATTACAGATAACCCATTTCCTAATACAGCAATAGTTCGTCCTCCGCCGGCGATCGCTCCCTTATGGGCATGGGTATCAATTCCCCTGGCTAATCCACTTACTACGGTTATATCCAACGCAGCTAAATCACGGCTTATTTTTTCAGCAACTGTTTTACCATAAGGAGTTGCTTTGCGCGATCCTACAATGGAAATAGAAAGATTATCTTTAAATAAAAAATCCCCTTTTACATAGAGAAGAAACGGGGGATCATAAATTGATTTTAAATTAACAGGATAATCACGATCTTCGAAAGTAACTATTTTTATTTTATTTTCTTCAATTAATTTTAATTCAGCATCAATATCAATATTCTTTAAACTGTTCCATATAGTTAACGCTTTTTTTCTGCTTAATCCTTCAACCTGTTCTAATTCACTTAAAGAAGATGCTACAACATTCGCAGGAGTAGAAAAATATCCCATCAATTTTTGAAAGCAAATGGGTCCTATTTCCGGAACCATTTTAAGTTTAAC
>JAGLHV010000180.1 GCA_023143305.1 bacterium
ATGTGGAAGAAATTTGTAAAATGATTCATAAAATAGACCCCGATCATCCGGTCACCTCTAGCAGTGCATGGTCTCTTGCCTGGCCATATTTTAAAAAATATACTCCCAGTCTGGATATTTATGGAGTTAATGTTTATGGTGGATTGGTAGTGATTAAAGAGGAATGGGAAAAAATAGGTGTCGATAAACCTTATTTAATAACTGAATATGGTCCGCATGGAGAATGGGAAGTTTCTGTTGATGGAAATGAACAGGCAATAATTCCTTCCGAAGAAGTTAAAGCTAATGCCTATTTTAATGGGTGGAAAAATTATATTGAAAAAAATAAAGGACTGAATATTGGAGGCTATGCTTTTATTTTTGAAGGAAATGAGGATTTTGGTGGAGCCTGGTTTAATATCTTTATGTTAGGCCGGAAAAGAGCTGCTTATTGGAAAATATATGAAATGTTTACCGGAAAACAAGTAAAAAATAGTTCTCCCCGGATTAGCCAATTTAAATTGAGTAAAATTACCGGTATTTATCCGGAAGAAAAAATAAGTGTTTCTGTGGAAGCAAAGGATCTGGATAAAGACAGGTTAAATTATGTTTTTAAAATATGTGGCAGAAAGGTTTGGGATGAAGGTATCTATCCGGTTAGGTTTGAAAAAAAGAAAAAGAAAGAGTTTGTAATTACTGCTCCTTGTACTCCGGGAGTATATTTTTTATATGTTTATGTCTCTGATGGGCAGGGAAATATCGCTGTAGAAGGAAAATCAATTAAGGTAATAGAGAAAAAAGCAATAGAGAAAAAAGTAATAGAGAAAAAGGAGAAAGGTAAATAATGGAGAGAAAAAAAATAATTGATTTTGATGCACAAAGTTTTATTATTAAAGGTAAAAGAGTAATTCTTTTTGGAGGTGAAGTTCATTATTTTCGGGTACCGCATGAATTATGGGATGAGCGGTTAAAAAAGATGAAACAGGCAGGATTAAATTTTATTTCAGCCTATATTCCCTGGAATTGGCATGAACAGGAAGAAGGAGTTTATACTTGGGAAGGTGATCACGATTTAAGGAAATTTCTGGATATTTGTAAGAAGTATAATTTTTATGTTGCCCTAAAGCCGGGCCCTTATATTTGCGCCGAATGGGACAACGGAGGATTTCCTCATTGGATACTACCTAAAAATTTAAATTTAAGATTTTTAGATGATGAGTATCTTTCTTATGTAGAAAAATGGTATAAAGAGGTAGGGAGAGTGATTAAGCCCTATTTAATTACCAATTCCGGGGGGCCGGTAATTCTTTTTCAGATAGAAAACGAGTACGATCATTTAATTGAACAGCAAAGAGATGTCGTTATTACCAAAGAAGATGCCAAAAAGTACCTAATGTCTCTTTTAAAATATACAAGAATGGCTGGAATAGATGTTCCTGCTTTTACTAACGAAGCTTGTTTTATTCACGGGACAGAAATTATTGAAACCAGAACTTTTTATCCTAATATTCCCTGGCTGTGGATGTGGGAATTTGATGATTTTGATAAAAAAATCAAACAGGCAAAAAAAGGACAGCCGGATAAACCTGTTTGTATTTTTGAACTTCAGGGAGGATGGTTTGCTCAATTCGGACAGCCTATATATAATGTGCCTTCTTCTTTGACTAATGCCATTGTGCGTAATGTTTTGGCACGCAATGCCTGTTTGCTTAATGTATTTATGTTTGTTGGTGGAACAACTTTTCCTTATTGGGGTTGCCGCGGAGATGCCAGGGGCAGTGGAAGTATGGAGGCTATCGGTTCTGTAACCAGTTATGATTTCGGTTGTTCGCCTATTCGGGAATGGGGTCAATTAAGTGAAAAATATTATGATTTAAAATCAACCTCAATGTTTTTAAAAGCGTTTCCTAAGCTTTTTGTAGAAACGGAAGAGGTTATTGACGGAGCAAAAATTGTTCAGGGGGTAGAGGGAACACATGTAATTAAGGAAAATGAAGTATTTTCCGGTGGAGAATTTGCTGAAGTTTATGAAAAAGTAATGGTATTGGAAAAAGCAAATAAATCTTCCGGTTTGTTGTTAGTCAGAAATACGGAAACTTCCGATAAAAACTTAGTGATTAGATACAAGGTTCCGGGGATTCAAAAGGAAAGGTTGTTACCCCAGGAAGGAAAATTGTTTATTCCGAAGGAAACAGCTTATTTGCTGCCCATAGAAGTAAAAATTCCTAAGACTAATTTAGTTGTCCAGCATTCGACTTCGGAGATTTTAACTTCTAAGCAAATAGGTAAAAATCAGATATTATTTTTATATGGGACGAAGGGAAGAAAAGGGGAACTGATTATTCGGGGAGTAAAACGCACTCCAAAAACAATAAAGGGTAAAATTAAACATAAGTTACAAGATCAAGTTCTTCATCTATCCTATGTTCACAATGATATTCAAATGGTAGCATTAGAAGGAGCAATAATAGTAATTCTTGATTTTGAGAAATCCAGAAATACCTGGCCGGGACAAAAAGAAAGTATTTTAATTTCTCAGGCCTATTGCCTTGTTGATAGCGGCCAGTCCAAAAAAGATTTAAATTTGCGTTTGCAGGTTTTAAACGGTACGGCAAATAATAATTTAATATTTTTACCATCAAAACCGAATAAAATATTGGTAGAAGGAAAATCCGTTTCTTTTAAATGGGATAAAACTTTTTCCTGTATTTCTTTTGTAATAAAAACAAAAAAAGAAAAACCGGTAAAAATCGAAAAAGATGAGTTTTGTTATGTTTTACCGGATAACAAAGAAAAAGAATTTGATTATAACGACAGCAATTGGAAATTGTTACCTGAGCCTGTAGCTCTGGAAGATATTAGTATGGCAGACCATGGATTTGTTTGGTATAGAACAGAATTTTCAATTTCAGAAGAAATAGAAAAGGCAATAATTGTTTTTGATACAGGAGGTGTTGACCGGGCTTATGTATATTTAAACGGAGAATTTTTATGGAAGGGCATTGGAGAAGCAAAAATTGAGGTCCCGGGAAAATTTAAACAAGGGGGAAATATTCTGGCGATTAGATATGAAAATGCCTACCATACCAAAGGGCACCCTGCGGAAGGGCCTATCCATAAAAAAAGCGGCATTAAAAAACCTGTATTAATTTGTGGAATAGTAAAGAATGAAGAATGGAAAAAAGAGATAAAAAGTTTTCGTGTGCGTTTAGGATTGGGAGGGGTGCTTCACGGATACTCCAAAAATGAATTTGATGATAGTAAATGGGTTCAGGTTCCACGGGGAGAAAAATATATTTGTCATAAGGATATGGGAGATATTGTCTGGTTTAGGCAGAGGTTTAAATTTAAAAAAGAAAAAGGATGGGCAGCACCTTTAGGTTTGTGTATTTCCGAAGCAGCAGAAAGAATGATTATTTATCTTAATGGGAAATTATTAGGTAAATATGAAAGTATCGGGCCGCAACATAAATTTTATATACCGGAACCAATGTTAAAAGAGGATAATCTTTTCAGTTTTATTTTAGAAGGTCCGGGATTTAACCAGTTTAAGCCCAGTGAATTTAAACCGCCTTATTTTAAAGAACCAACAATAGAGACTTTTTTTGAAGCCAGGGAAATAGAAGTTAAAATCTGTATAAGCTAAAAAAATTATCGTATTTGTTGCTATTATTTAATAACAGAAAAACCTGAAAAATCGTTTTTTGCGATAATTCAGGTTTTTCTATATTATAATTTAT
>JAGLHV010000181.1 GCA_023143305.1 bacterium
ACCATAAACATTAACTCCATAAATATCCAGACTGGGAGTATATTTTTTAAAATATGGCCAGGCAAGAGACCATGCACTGCTAGAGGTGACCGGATGATCGGGGTCTATTTTATGAATCAGTTTACAAATTTCTTCCACATATTTAGCAAAAGCTATTTTTTCCTCTTCTGTCTCCAAATCCAATACTACTTCATTACCCACATTCCACATTAACACTGCCGGGTAATCTTTAAACTTTTTTACATGTTCTCCTATTTCTTTAAGAGTTTCTGTTTTATATTTTTCCCCATTAATATAATCAACTGATTTCTTTTCTCCCTTTTTATTTTGTAAAAGCCAGATACCGACATCTACCATCAAGCCGTATTTTTCCGCTTTTTCCAGCATTAAAGGGGTGTCATGTCCTATACCCCAGGTACGAAAAGAATTTAATCCTATTTTTTTCATTTCGCTAAAATAATAATCGATATTACCAGCATGAACAGTTTTCCCAAAACCAGCCCCTTTAATATAAAACGGCTTCCCCTCCACAAAAAGATGCCAGTTGCCACGAGAACCGCTAATTTTAACCTGTCTGGCCCAAACATTTTCCAATGTACAAAAAAAAGTTATGCAACTTACCACCAACAATAACAGAGTTTTTTTTCTCATTTTCTTCTCCTTTTCTATTACCTTCTATAATTTGTAAGAATTTGTTTTTTTTATTTTCTTTGCTTTTTAAACACTCTTTGATTCCCTTTAACAAATTCTTCTCTTAAAAACCACTTAAATTTAATCATTCTTACTCCGTAGGAAATTCTTATCCTCGGAATAAAAGGTTGATTAAAAAGAAAATTAGTATTGTAATTTGCATAACTTTGTATTTTTAAAACTAACCATCATCTATTCTTTAGTAGTTTAATTTAGTTATTTTCCCATTATTACCTTTACTTGATGCACTTTTCCATCACCAAAATATTTAACTAAATTACCTTTAATCGGAGTTCCATCCACTGTAATTGATTGGACTCCTTTACTTACATGTTTTGGGTTTTTAATGGATATCTCATAGGTATCGTCTCTAAATGTTCTTTTAATGAAACATTTATTCCATTTAGAGGGAATACAAGGATCTATGCGTAAACCTTCAAAATCCCGACGAGCACCTAAAATCCATTCTGTAGCGGCTAAATACATCCAGGCAGCCGTCCCTGTAATCCAGGTATACGCTCCTTCTCCAAAATTATACGGATGATCCGGACCTATCAGGTATTCCGCAAAAACATAAGGTTCTACCTTATATCCGTTTTTCTGACAAGCAGGATTTATTTTCTGGTAAGAGTCAAACGCTTCATTTCCTCTTCCGGCCATACAATCAGCAACGATCTTAAATGCCACTGCGTGACAAAAAATTGCTCCGTTTTCTTTTACTCCCGGAACAAACTTAGTAATTCTTCCAATAGATAAATCTGTCTGCTTATAAGCCGGCCTAAGCAAAGCAGGGCCATGAACAGTATCACAATATTTATCTACCATTGACATCACCTGTTTTTGCCTTTTATCATTACACACCTCGGCTAATACTGCCCATGTTTGAGAATTCATATGAATTGAACCTTCTTTGTTTTTAGATGACCCAAAAGGCTTCCCTTCATCAGTATATCCGCCTAAAAACCAGCGTCCATCCCAACCGGCAGAGCTATTAAGAATTTTTTTCATTTCTTTAGCCTTACTTAAAAGGTCTGCTTGTATATCTTTTTTGCCCAGAACTCCAGCCAGTTCTGCTCCATAAAGAAGAGTTCTATGAAAAGCAATCCCTAACCAAACACTCTCTCCCTTTCCTTCATCTCCGGCACTATCAATAGCATCATTCCAATCAGCAATCCCAATTAAAGGAGAACCGTGCTTTCCACGATGAGTCCAGAGATAATTAATATTGGCTAAAATATGCTCAAACATTGTTCCTTGACCGCCATCAAGCCATTTTGCTTTCTCGTTTAAAAATTCTATATCTCCGGTTTCCTTAATATAGGCCGATAAGGTATAAGTAAACCATGCAGGATGATCTGCCCTTGGACTATCAGTAAAAGGACCATAATGATCCGACCATCCGGAAGCTGTATGTCCGTCTTTAAAATGTAAAATAGCAATCGCTCTCAATTTATTCTTTACATATTCTGAATTTAAAGATAATATTCCTTCTGCATCCTGACAGGAATCCCGATAACCTTTCCCCCCTGTTCCTTCATGATAATAAGAAGGAGACCTACTCCAGGTATTAGCAGTATAAAGTTGGTATTTACTCCAAACATTTACCATACGGTCAAAATTCTTATCCGGAGTAACGACTTCTACTTTATCTACCAATTTTTGCCAGAAATTCTGTACTTCTTTAAGTGATTTTTCTACTATTTCTAAATTTCGGTATTTTTTCAGTAATTTATTCCCTTCCTGTTGGGATTTTGCATGGACTAACATAACTACAAATTCTCTCTCCTCATTTGGTTTAAGTGTAAAATTATGCTGTAGGGCAGAAACCATATTTTCTCCGTGATTATCCGTGTTAGAACATTTCCCTTTTAGTACTGCTTCCGGACGGGAAGGAATTAAATACCGGCCATAAAAATTTTCCCTGCGTGTTTCCCAGCCATGTATCTTAAAATTTGCTCCTACATAAGCCTGATGAGGATACACACCACCCCATCCCCAGGTATTTTTCATTGAAACAATTGCCTGTAATTTTTTATCAAACCAAGACTTGTTATACATAGCAAAAATATTTTTATAAAGCAATTCTGTTTGAAAATCACCTAAAATTAATTCCGTTATGGAAAACATACTTAAATTTCTTTTTTTATTATCCTTGTTGCTTATTTTTATCTTCCAAATTTCCATCGGCTCTTTACGGGGAACAAAATAAGTTATTTCTCCCTTTATTTTGTTAGTTTCTGAACTAATAACTGTATATCCCAATCCATGCCGGCATTGAAAATTATGTTTTTCCGGACAAATCGGCTGCCAGTTAATTGACCAATATTCTTTGCTATCCCTATCTCTTAAAAATACATATCGACCCGGCCTATCGGTAAAAAGATTATCCGGATTCCATGTAGTAATTCTTTTAGTTTTACAATCATGCTCAAAACTATATCCCCCTCCTGTATGAGAAATAATGGCACAGTATTCCTCATTATAAAGATAATTAATCCACGGCCGGGGAAGATCCGGTCTCAAAATGACAACTTCTTTGTTGTCCTTACTAAACTCACTATACTTCATTTTTTTCTCTCCTTTTCTTTGTAATTTTTTAATCCTAAATAACTACAATCAGCTTAAAAACAAATAATAAACTCACTTTTAAATTATCTTAAATTTATTATAAGAATTAAAAGTATAACAAAAAGAATGTAATTTTGTCAATAAAAATAAACATAAAAATCTTCCCTTAAAAAGACATTTTGAAAAAAATTAATTTTTATCTAATGACTCGGAATAAAAACAGGCCTGGTCTCTTCCCTTCAGTTTTGCCCGATAAAGAGCCCTATCTGCTTTTCTAAATAAAGCTTCTTTGTTTCGTGCATTCGTAGGATAAATAGCTAATCCCATACTTACACTAATACGCACCTTCTCCCCTGAAATGGACAAATAATTTTTTCTAATTGCTTCCAGTAGCCGTAAAGTAACAATTTGCACACCTTCTAAAGAAGTGCTGGGAAAAAAAACAACAAATTCATC
>JAGLHV010000182.1 GCA_023143305.1 bacterium
TTTTTTGCACATTGGCATCACCACTACCGGAATACAACTCCGTATCGTATCTCCAGTTAGTTGTACCGGCAGGAATATTATAATCTCCCCATATCCTGACTAACCCGGGTATTTGATCATGTTTTTGTGAAATAACCCAACTTCCAGGATCGCCAAATATTCCGCCGTATACTTCTGTTGTACTGGCTAACTGACAATTTTTCAAGGTAAGCGTAGAGGAGCCTTTTAAAAAAATATCCTTGTGGGTGTTGTTTCCAAAGGTGCCAAAATTACAATTTATAAGTTCGTTACCTGTACTACTGACTAACCAGAGTCCACCATGATTACTATGACTTACATGTCCGATCAACATATTATTATTACTTGAATTTAAAACAATACCTTCCGGATTACCATAAGTAACGTTATTGTTCAATTGATTATTCTCACTATTATAAAGGTCAATACCAGAAATAAGCGATTGATTATAACAAGTATTATTATTTAAAATATTATTATTACTCATGCTAATTGAAATCCCAATCTGATAATTATTATAACAATTATTATTAGTTAGCGTATTATTACCCTCACCAAAAAACCCATAAATCAAAATACCTCTTCCGTTTTGCATTCCATTATTGTTATCATAACAACTATTACCATGGAGTGTATTAAAAGAACAAAGATAAAGTGCAATTCCGTCTGCATTCCCATACACACTATTATTAATAATTCCCTTGCCGTTACCCGGATTGTTATTGGAACATCCGTTCATACAAATTCCAGAAGAAAGGCTATTACGAATATAACAATCCTTTATAAGTACACCTTCTCCGGGCATATTCCCATCAATATCCTTAATGTGTATTCCATTTACCCCTACCGTTCCCATTTCACTTATGTCACAAAAGTCCAATGTAGTATGGGAACCATCTTTCAGGTAAATATAACTATTATACGCTGGATTAAAAGTAGTAATGATACAATTGCGATAGGGATCGTTTCCTGAGGCATTAAAAACACCCCCTGACTCTACAATAATACCGTATAATCCATGCGTAGTCATACAATCTATCTTAGTAGTTGTTCGTTTACCCAGACTCAACCTACCCCTAACTACAATATTCCCCCGAACTATCCAGGTTACATTATATGTATTATGATTTACCACTCCGCCACTATTTATGGTCACCGCACCACATGTAATATCGGCAGTAATCCTTACCGTATGCCCATTGGCAATAGTGGCTGTATCATCCACTCCATTAGGATAACCACTTACCCCGTCATTCCATATAGTCTGGTCATTCCAATTCCCACCACCAATGGAAGTGTAATCAACCGCCCAGATCGGAGAAACAACTGTCAACATACTAATCATTATCATTATTACCATCAATATTTCTTTATAATTACTCTTTCGCCTTATTAAAATTTTCATTTTCATTTTCCTCCTTAATTTATTTTTTATTATCTTTCTTATACCCTTTTACCCTTTGTAATGCACTACGGGTTTTTGCATGTTCAGGAACAAACTCCAATGCCTTATTCCATAACTCTGTTGCTTTCTCTATCTTCCCTTTATTATATGTCTCCAACCCTTCTTCGTAATATTTATCCGCCGCCGCTTCTTTGTTTTGCTTCAATTTTATCTCAGCCTTTTCTAAATCCTCCCGCCCTTTTTCATGCCGTGGAGTAAGTTTGAGCACCTTTTTAAAACTTACTATCGCTTCTTCTAATTTACCCTCATTATAAAACACAACACCTTTCTCATAATACTCTTTGCTTAATTTCCCTCTTAATTCCGCTCTTACCTTTACCAGAAAATCCTTCGCTTTTTTATGCCTGGAATCTAATTTTAATACTTTTTTCAATTCTTTTATCGCTCCTTTTAATTCCCCTTCCTTATGCATTTCCATCGCTTTTAAATATCCTGCCCTTATCTCTCTTCGCTGTTGTTCTTCTCCCTTCTCCTTTATTTTCTTATTGATTATGTATATGTAATATCTCGCCTTCTGATGTCGCGAATTCAAGAATAGTACTTTCTGAAACTCTTCTCTCGCCTGATCATATCTCTTCTTTTTATACAGCCTTAATCCTGCTTTATATATTGTCTTTCCTTCTTCCTCTTTGTATTCCTCTAACTTTGTCCTTACCTTTACTATCCATTCTTTCGCTTCCTCTTGTTCCGGCACCAGGGCCAATATCGCTTCAAATTCATCCCTCGCTTTAAGTGTCTTCCCTTCTTCATAATACTTTATCCCTAATTCCAAATGTTCCTCTATTTCTCTATTTGTTTTTACCTCTTTGAATTCTTTCTGAATCTTCTTTACATATTCTTTCGCTTCCTTGTTGTCCGAATCCAATACCAATATGTTTTTAAATCCCTGATACGCTTTTATATAATCTTTCCTTCGATAATCTCTTACCCCCTGCTTATTATATTCCTTTACACGAACATCTATTATATTCGCCCGGTAATCTTTCCCGAATCGCCAGCTTATACTTATACGGTGTGTATCCCCTAATATCTCATACGGCTCAAAAGCATAATCGAGCCCTATTTCTCCGTTATTCATTCCTAAACCATAACTTATTCCTTCCTCCACCTCATTGTTATTCCCATATCCCAACCTTAAACTGATTATCTCCCATAACCAATATTCTACACCCGTATTTATATACCCATCGTTATCGTTGGGTAAGTTATAATCTATCGCTAAAAGAAGATCTCCGTTAAGCATCCGGTATCCCGTCCCTACCTTTATATTTAACGGTAATTCATCCCCTTCTTCTACAAACTTTATTTCCCCTCCCAGATTCTGTACATTAAAACCAAAGGATAAATTTTCTACAGGACTTTTATATAAACTTCCTATGTCCAATGCATAAGCCACTGCTGACTTATCATCTAATTTTTCCTGGATCAATTTTATATTTATCCCTCCGAATAGACCTGCTTTCCATTGGTCGCTTATTTTTTTATTCCCCATTAGTTTTCTACCGTAGGATAGGACCACGGCTAAATCATACGCCGTTAAATTATTTGACGGCATACCACCTTCGGAATATCCATCTATATCATTCATTGTTAAATAATAAACACTACCCCCCAATACTCCTTTCCTTCCTAACGGATGAACATATCCCATAAACTGATAATTTATTCCTTCCCACCATTTAAGGTACATCAAACTTACTTCTTTCCTCTCTAATTGTCCTAAGCCGGCGGGATTCCAGTAAACCGCATTTACATCATCTGCTATTGCACAAAATGCCCCTCCCATTCCTGCCCCTCTTGCTCCCACCTTTAACTTAAGAAAATTTGCTCCTGTAGTCCCTTCCGAATTACTGCCTAAAGCTGTAAATTGTAAATAAAAAATACAAAATATTGTCAGACCAAGAATAAAAATCATCCCTCTCCATTCTTTTACTTTCTCTTTTAGATTTTCTTTTCTTTTCATTTTGTGCTCCCCCTTTTTTATTTCCTGCTATTCGCCATTTGCTATTCGCAGTCTTTTATCTTTGTCTTTTCTTTTACTCTGTGTCTTTTCTTCGTCTTTCGTCTTTCGTCTTTCGTCCTTCGTCATTCGTCTCTCGTCCTTCGTCCTTCGTCTTTGCCTGTCTCTGTCTTTATTCTTTTTCTTTTGCCATTCGCCATTTGCCATTCGCAGTCTTTTATCTTTGTCTTTTCTTTTAC
>JAGLHV010000183.1 GCA_023143305.1 bacterium
GCCGTGGAAACAAAAAGGAACCGGTAGAGCAAGAGCGGGAACTAACAGGTCTCCTCTCTGGCGTCATGGGGGAGTAACTTTTGGTCCACATCCCCGTAGTTTTAAATATTCTCTACCCAAAAAAAAGAAAAGGTTAGCTTTAAAAGGAGCTCTTTCTAATAAATTAAAAGCGGGAGAAGTTTTAGTATTAGATTCTCTGGAGCTTAAAGAACCTAAAACGAAGATGATGAGTAAGATTTTAAGCGGGATAAAAACGAAAAAAAGCACTTTAATAGTAATAGCAAAGGTAGATAAAATGCTTTTACGGGCAGCAAGAAATATTCAGGGGGTAAAGATAATAGTAGGAAAAGATTTAAATGTTTACGATGTTTTAAAATACAGAAAAATGGTTATTACTAAAGAAGCTGTTTCGATGGTGAAGGAGGTATTAGTTTAATGTTACTGGATGTTTATCAGATAATTAAAAGGCCTCATATTACGGAAAAAAGTAATATTTTAAAAAACCGGGATAATAAGTATGTTTTTGTTGTTGATAAAAGAGCTAATAAATCTGAAATCAAAAAGGCGGTAGAAGAATTGTTTAAAGTGGATGTAACAAAAGTGAATACACTGATTATGCATGGTAAAAAAAGAAGAATGGGAAAAAATGAAGGACAACGTTCTGATTGGAAAAAAGCAATAGTAACTTTAAAAAAAGGTGAAATCATTAAAGAATTAGAACAAGCTTAAAAAATAGAAAGAAGGGTAAAATGGGAATAAAAAAAGATAAACCGACAAGTCCGGCCCGGAGATTTTCCAGCAGGACAGTAAATACTGAATTGACGAATAAAAAAAGAGAAAAATCTTTGGTTGTTTCTTTGAAAAAAACAGGTGGAAGAAATAATCAGGGTAGAATTACTGTGAGACATCGCGGAGGCGGTAGTAAGCGGTTATATCGGATAATTGATTTTAAAAGAAATAAATGGGGAGTGTTTGCCCAGGTAAAAGCAATTGAATATGATCCGAATCGATCTTGTAGAATTGCTCTTCTAATGTACAGTGACGGAGAAAAGAGATATATTCTTCATCCTGTTGGATTATCCGTAGGCGATACTGTTAGTAGTGGTTCAGGAGTAGAAATAAAAGTTGGAAATGCCTTGTCGCTTAAAGAAATACCGATAGGAACTGTTATTCATAATATAGAAATGAAGCAGGGAAGAGGGGGGCAGTTAGTAAGGGGTGCCGGTACAGAGGCTCAAATAGTAAGCAAAGAAGAAAAATATGCCCAAATAAAAATGCCTTCAGGAGAAATAAGACGGATATTTATAAATTGTATGGCAACAATCGGGCGGGTAGGTAATATTGATAAAGAAAAAATTTCTTTTGGCGGAGCCGGTAGGAAAAGACGTTTAGGAATACGTCCTACGGTAAGAGGGACAGCTATGAATACTTGTGACCATCCGCACGGAGGAGGAAGAGGAAAAAGTAAAGGGAGGAAACATCCGGTTTCTCCATGGGGACAACCGACTAAAGGGTATAAAACCCGAAGTAAGAAAAAATATAGCGATAAAATGATTATTAGAAGAAAAAAGAGTAGAAAAGGAAGATAGTTTTTATTTGGATGTTTTAAAGGAGGAAGATAATGGGACGTTCAACAGCAAAAGGGCCTTATATAGATGAAAAGTTATTAAAGAAAATTACAAAAATGAATATGGCTGGAGAAAAGAAAGTAATAAAAACATGGGCGAGAAGTTCGGTTATTTCACCTGATTTTGTGGGTCATACGATAGCTATTCATAATGGTAAAAAATTTATTCCGATTTATATGACTGAAAATATGGTAGGCCATAAATTAGGTGAATTTTCTCCTACCAGGTTTTTTAAAGGGCATGGATCGTCGCATACTAAAGAAGTAAGTTCTTTAACATAAAGACGCTTGTCCGCCAGTCTTTAATGTGGATCCGCTCCGCTTTAAGCGGATAAGGCGGAGTTTAAAATTTGTTTTATTGGATTGGTTGTGAGAAAATAGTTTTTTAAGAGGAGGGTGTATAAAAGTGAGAGGAAAAGCAGTTGCTCGTTTTACTCGTGTAGGGAACCGGAAGGTAAATCAAATATTAGATATAATTCGTGGTAAAAATGTTACGCAAGCTTATAAGATACTTAAGTTTACCAAAAAAATGGCTATGCCTATGGTCGTAAAAACCTTAAAATCAGCAGTGGCTAATATTGGTAAAATGGTAGATGAAAATAAAATATATATAAAAGAAACTTATGCCGGGCAGGGTCCTGTTTTAAAAAGAATGCGTCCTATGGCTATGGGGCGAGGGGCAATATATCGCAGGAAAACCAGTCATGTAACAATAATTGTCGGAGATCAAGAAAATATTAAAAAAAGGATAAAGAGCAGAGGAGGAAAATAGAGTGGGGCAAAAGATACACCCTAGAGGATTTCGATTAGGCTATATTGAAGATTGGACTGCAAAGTGGTTTGGAGGGAAGAGGTTTCCTCTTTTATTAGTAGAAGACTTGAAAATACGCAAGATTATAGAACAAAAAACAAGAAACGGAGAAGTTTCTAAGGTAAAGATAGAACGGGCAGGAGATTATGTGCGGATGAATATTTTTACGGCTCGCCCCGGGATTATAATTGGTAAAAAAGGGCAGGATGTAGAAAATTTAAGGAAAGAGATAGAGAAGTTAATTCATAAAAAGACGTTTATCAATATTATTGAAATAAAAGCGCCGGAGCTGGAAGCTAAATTAGTAGCAGGAAGTGTTGCTTTCCAATTAGAAAGGAAGATTTCTTATAGAAGAGCGATAAAGCGTGCTATAGAGAGAACAATGAAAAGGGGTGCTCTGGGGATTAAAATATGTGTTTCCGGTAGATTATCAGGAGCAGAAATAGCGCGGACTGAATGGCTTAAAGAAGGGCGAATACCTTTACAAACGTTAAGGGCTGAAATTGATTATGGTTTTAAAGAAGCTTTTACTACTTATGGCCGGATTGGTGTAAAGGTCTGGATATTTAAAAAAGAAATATTTCTAAAAGAAAAGAAAAAACTATTACCGGTTATTAATCAGGATAAGAGTATTGAGAATAATAATAAAGAAAAAACAACAGCAGGTTTAAGTGAAGGAGAAAAAAATGTTGATTCCGAAAAGGGTTAAATATCGTAAATCGCATCGAGGTAATATGAAAGGGAGAGCAAAAGGAGGAACGAATGTTTCCTTTGGCGAATATGGTTTGCAAGCACTGGAACCGGCGTGGATTACAGGACGCCAAATTGAATCTGCGCGTGTGGCCTTGACTCGTTCTATTAAAAAAGGGGGTAAAGTCTGGATTAGGATTTTTCCGGATAAACCTGTTTCTAAAAAACCAGCTGAAACTCGAATGGGAAAGGGAAAAGGGATGCCGGAATTTTGGGTAGCAGTAGTGAAACCGGGAAGAGTGCTTTTTGAATTGGAAGGATTGGACCAAATAGATGCGAAAAAGGCAATAAAGCGTGCTTCTTATAAATTACCGATTAAGACCAAATTTTTGATGCGTAAAGAAATTTAGTTTATGTTTTAATAAATATAGAAATTTATTATATGTTAATAAAATTGTAGGAGATAAAGATGGAAGCAAAAAAAGTAAGAGAATTTTCAATTACGGAATTAGAAGAAAAAATAAGGTCGGTTAAAG
>JAGLHV010000184.1 GCA_023143305.1 bacterium
GCAGACGGCGTTGCAAAGGCATTTGCCCACCTTCAAAACCTATTCTAACCCCTCCGCCTGCGCGGGAATTCTGCCCTTTATTTCCCCGTCCACAATGCAAACCTTTTCCTGAACCAGGTCCTCGTCCTACCCTCATTTTATTTTTTGTGCTACCTTTTGCCGGTTTAAGTTCGTTTAAATTCATTTCTTTTTTTTCTCCATAAAAATTGTAGATATTAAAAATACTTTTCTCTATCTGATAATTTTTTTTCTAAGTTCCATCACTTGTTTCTTTGTACGTAAGTTTTCCAACCCCTCCATTGTAGCATAAACAACATTAATAGGATTATTTGTACGTAAAGATTTGGTTAAAATATCCTTTATTCCGCAAGCTTCCAAAACCGCTCTTACCGGGCCACCTGCAATTACTCCTGTTCCCGGTGCAGCTGGTTTTAATAAAACTCTGCCTGCCCCAAATTTACCTATTATTTCATGAGGGATAGTCGTATTACGTAAATTAATTTCTACTAAGTTCTTTTTTGCTTTTGTTACTGCCTTTTGAATAGCTCCCTGAACTACTTTTGCCTTACCAATTCCTACTCCTACACGATTAATTTCATCCCCTACAACAACTAAAGCATTAAAACTAAATCGTTTTCCCCCCTTTACTACTTTTGCGACCCTGTTTATAGCCACTACCGTTTCTTTTAAATCACTCTTTTCTGTTGCATTCACACCCTTACTCCTTGTTTGTCCCTGAAAACTTGTCATCACTTACTTCTCCTTCCTTAAACAATATTTTCCGAATTTTAAATCTAAATCTATCTCATTACAACTAACTCTTCAGAATAAATCCTTTATTAAAAATTAAGACCTGATTTCCTTGCAGCTTCTGCCAACGCCTTTACTTTTCCGTGATAAAGATAACCGCCCCGATCAAAAACTATCTTTTTTATTCCCAGTTTTTTTGCTTTCTCAGCAATTAAATTACCTACTTTTTCCGCTGCGGCAATATTACCGGAATATGATATTTTTTCCTTTATTTCCGATGATAATGTAGAACAAGCCACCAGAGTATTCCCTTTTTCATCATCGATAATTTGCACATACGTATGCTTTGAACTCTTATATACACATAATCTTGGGCATGATTCTACTCCGAAAATATTTTTACGAACTCGAAAATGCCTTTTTTTTCTCATTTCAAAACGTCTTTTTTCCATTTTTACCTCGCTTTACTGCTTTTTCAAAATGTCTTTTTATTTTTTACCGCCTGAACCACCTACACCTGCAGCTTTACCTGCTTTCTTTCTCACCCTTTCATTCAAATATCTTATTCCTTTACCTTTATAGGGCTCCGGTTTTTTAAAAGCACGAATATTACTGGAAATTTCACCGACGACCTGTTTATCGATACCACTAACAACTATTTGATTCTGTTTGGGAAGTACCGTGACATTTATCCCTTCAGGAAAAGAAAATTCTACCGGATGAGAAAATCCTAATAATAAAATTAATTTTTTCCCCGAAATAGAGGCTCGATATCCTACTCCCCGTATCTGCAAAATCTTCTCAAACCCATCAGTAACACCCTTAACCATATTAGCAATTAACGCCCGCGTAGTACCATGAATAGCCCGATACAACTTAGCATCTGATAAACGATCTACCAATAATTCTTTTTCCTTCAAGGTTACTTTCATTACCGGATGTATTTTTTGATCCAATTTTCCTTTAGGACCTGTAACTGTAATTACATTCCCTTTCATTTCTATTTTAACACCGGAAGGAACAATTACCGGCTTCTTTCCTATTCTACTCATTTGTTTCTCCTGTTTACTCACAAAAAAATTTCTAAATTAATTTTATACTTTTAACTTAAGGTTTTTCATTACCAAATATAACAAATTACTTCTCCGCCTATTTGAGCTTGACGAGCTTTTTCATCAGTCATTAATCCCTTAGAAGTAGAAATTATTGCCGTTCCTAACCCTCCCAGAACTTTAGGAAGTTGATCAAATCTTTTATAAATTCTTAATCCCGGCCGGCTAATACGCTTTATTTTTTTTATTACCCGCGATTTATTAAGAGTATATTTTAAATAAACACGTAAAATTCCCTGTTTTCGGTCAGAAATGTGTTTATAATTAGCAATATACCCTTCTTCCTTTAAAATCTCTGTTATTCCTCTTTTAACTTTCGAAGCCGGAATATCCACTTTTTCGTGAAATTCTTTATTAGCATTTCTAATCCTGGTCAACATATCTGCAATTGGGTCTGTCATCGCCATTTTTTTTCACCTCATCTTTTTTATTTACTTAATTTACCAACTGGCTTTAGTTACACCGGGAATTTCTCCCTCATGAGCCAATGCTCTAAAGCATATCCTGCATATACCAAAATCTCTCATATATGCTCTGGGCCTTCCACATACACCACACCGATTATATTTGCGCACTTTATACTTCGGTTCACATTTTTGTTTATAAATCAAACATGTCTTAGCCATAAAATCTCTCCCTTTATTTCTTCCGAAAAGGCATTCCAAATAAATTTAACAATTCTCTTGATTCTTCTATTGATTTAGAACCAATCACAATTGTAATATTTAAACCCCTTGTTTTTTCCACTTTATCCGCTTTTATTTCGGGAAAAATTGACTGTTCCCGAATGCCTAAATTATAATTCCCCTCTTTATCAAAAGCCTTACGCGATATCCCTTTAAAATCCCGAATTCGAGGAAGTGCTGCATTTATCAGACGATCCAAAAACTCATACATTCTCCTGCTGCGTAAAGTAACTTTTGCTCCAATAGGAACTCCTTCCCTTAATTTAAAATTAGAAATAGATTTCTTAGCTTTGGTAATTAAAGGATTTTGTCCGGTTATCGCCGCTAATTCCCCCCGTGCCCGATCAATAATTTTTATATCATCTTTAGCTTCCGATAAACCCATATTTACAACTATCTTTTGAATATAAGGCACTTCCATTACATTTTTATATTTAAACTGCTTCATCAATTTGGGAACAATCTCTTTTTTATACACCTCTAAAAGCCTTGCCATTGCCTTCTCCTTTAAAATTTAATGATTATTTTCTCTTGTAAAATAAATATTTATATAATAATCTCGCCACATTTTTTACAAATTCTTATTTTTTTACCGTCGGATAAATAATCAACACTTACCCTTGTAGGCTTATTACATTTGTTGCATACCAACATCACATTAGAAATATGTATAGACGCTTCTTTTTCTCTAATTCCACCCGGTTGTGTTTGAGTAGAACGTGTATGCCTTTTTATAAAATTTATCTTACTTATAATTATCCTTTTTTTAACAGGAAAAACCTTAAGCACCTCTCCTGTTTTACCTTTATCTTTCCCTGCTAAAAGTTTTACTTTATCTTTTTTCTTAATATGTAACATTTCATTCTCCTTCATTAAGAACAATCCGAATATTTATATCTTTATTTTTATATTATTCTTTTTTTAAATTAAACAACTTCCGGAGCAAGAGAAATTATTTTCATGTAGTTTGCTCGCAGCTCTCTTGCTACAGGTCCGAAAATTCGGGTTCCTCTTATTTCACCTGCTTGATTTAATAATACACATGCATTATCATCAAATCTGATATA
>JAGLHV010000185.1 GCA_023143305.1 bacterium
ACTCCTAAATATGCTTATAAAAAGAATATTACCGGATTGAGTGAGCAAAAATTTGCGATTATAACTGATTGCAGAAGTATTTGCCGAAGGATAAATACTCAGGCGTTATATGTCCAGGCCGTATATAAATCATTAAAATTACAGAAAAAGAAATTAAAATTAGAGGAAATAAAATTCAACCAGGGGCGTTCTTCCATTCAATGGATTTTGAACTTTCAGGATGATTTAAATCGTTCTGAAATTGAATATTATCAGGCATTGACTGATTATTATAAAGCAAAAGCCGATTTAAAAGTAATTACAGGAGTAAATAAATGAGTTTAGCTTCTTTTTCCATTAAACAAAAGGTGTTGGTTAACTTGCTTACCCTTATAGCTATTATTGTGGGAACTATATGCACTTTTCGGATGCAACGGGAAGATTTTCCGGAAGTTAAGATTGATTATGTTTTTGTTTTAACTGTATATCCGGGGGCCTCTTCACTGGAAGTAGAAAAACTAATTACTATTCCCATAGAAGATGCCTTAAAAGATATTGACGGGATAGATACTTTTAGTTCCGGTTCTCAAGAAGGAGTATCCTCTATCTTTATAGAATTAGAACCGGATTTATCCAATAGGGACAGGGTTATTACTGAAATAGCCAGAGAGGCAGATAAGGTTGTTCTTCCTGATGATGCGGAAGAACCCGATGTTGAAGAATTGGTGCTGGAGCATCCATTGATAGAGGTGTCTTTTACCGGAGAGAATGTTTCTGAAGACGAGTTGCGAGGGTATGCCAAAAATTTTGAGGATATAATAAAAAATATAAAAGGGATAGGTTCTGTTGATAGAGTGGGTTGGCGGGATAAGGAGATATCCATAGAGGTTGATCCGGCAAATCTTGAAAAATATTATATTTCTTTAGCTCAGGTGATACGCAGTATCAGAAATCAGAATGTTAATCTCCCCGGTGGAAAACTTACTGCCGGAACAAAAGAATTAATTCTTCGTACGGTAGGAGAAATAGAGGAGGCGGATGAATTCGGAGATATAATTATTCGTACAAATACCGATGGTAAATATTTAAGGGTAAAGGATGTAGCCAGGATAAGGGAAACATTTGAAGAACAGGAGACACTATACAAAACTAACGGAAAAATATCCATAAACCTGATTCCTAAAAGAAAAAAAAGCGGGGATACAATAAAATTGGTGGACGAAATAAGAAAAGAAGCCGAAGAATACCGTAAAGTTTTACCGGAAAATGTATCCATAGATTTTGTGAATGATATAGCTTTTTATGTGAAACGGCGTTTAAATGTGCTTACTTCTAACGGAATGATTGGATTGGTATTATTAGTACTTACCTTGCTTTTATTTCTCAATGTACGTGTTGCCCTGGTTACGGCAATGGGCATTCCTTTTGCTTTTTTAACTGCTATTATTTTTATGTCTTTTTTTGGTGTGACCTTAAATTTACTTACTATGTTTGGCCTTATTTTGGTTTTGGGAATGATTGTCGACGATGCTATTGTTGTTTCGGAGAATGTGTATCGTTATATGGAAGCCGGCATGCCTCCCAAAGAGGCGGCGATAAGGGGGTCTGCTGAAGTTGCTGCTCCGGTAACCACTACCATTCTTACTACTACGGCTGCCTTTTTACCTCTAATGTTTATTTCCGGTATAATGGGTAAATTTTTGCGTGTTTTTCCGATGGGGGTTATTTTCTGTCTTGCTGCTTCACTTTTTGAAGCATTGATAATTTTACCCTCGCATTTAGCCGAATGGGTAAAGCCGTTAAAAAGCAAAGAAGAATTAGGGGTAGCTAATGGATATTTGGGAGAAAAAAAACATAGATCACGGTTAGTAAAGGTACTATTTTTTCCTATTACTGTTTTGCTGGCTTTGAAACATTATTTATTTTCCCATGAAAGAAAGGGCAGTGAATCAGGATGGTTCCAAAAAATACTTACTGCCTATACAAAAATACTTCATTTTAGTGTGAACAGTCGTTATAAAATGTGCTTGGGTGCGTTAATTATACTTGTTGGAGCGATAATTTTTTCGATAAAAGTAATGCCCTTTAAACTTTTTCCCGGTGTTATTGAAATTTTTTATGTAAGAATAGAAACGCCTGAAGGGACTTCCCTGCAGGAAACTAATAGAGCAATTTCTAAGATAGAACAGTTTATTTTGCAGTTACCCAAAGAAGAACTGGAAAATGTTACAACCACAGTCGGTTTTGTCGGAGAGATAGGAGGCGGGCCATTTGATAAAAATGGAAGTAAATATGCTCAGTGTGTAGTATATTTAACCCCACAGCAGAATAGAACACGGGATGCAGATAGCATTATCACTGCTTTAAGAAAAGAAGTAGAGGGAAAAAAGATACCCGATTTAGTTAATTTAACCTTTGAAAAGTTAAGAGAAGGTCCTCCGGTAGGTAAACCGGTATCTATCCAAATACGCGGTGATGATTATTCCGTTCTTACGGAGATATCGGGAAAAATGGAAACATTTATGAAAACAATAGACGGGGTAGAAGACATTAAGGACGATTATGAATTGGATAAAGAAGAAATACAAATATATATTGATAAAAAAGAATCAGCAAGGCTAGGATTAAGTGTCCTTCAAATTGCCGGGACAATCAGGTTTGCTTTTGAAGGTGGGGTGGCTACCACGATGAGAAGAGAAGACGAAGATATTGAGGTAATTGTCAGGCTTCCGCAGAAATATAAAAATGATATAAAAACATTGGAAAATTTAAGTATACCCAATAGGGAAGATAGGTTGATTAAATTAAATAAGGTTGCTTATTTTAAAAAACATCAGGGAATAAGAAAATTAAACCATGAAGATGGAAGACGGACAGTAACTATTACGGCTAATATAGATGAAAATAAAACAACTGCCATTGCTGCCAATATAAAAATAATTGATAAATTTAATAATATCCCACAGGAATATCCGGGATATAATCTAAAAACCGGTGGTGAATGGGAGGACACTACAGAATCAATCCAATCAATGTTTCGGGCATTTGGGATTGCCTTTATGCTTATTTATCTGATTTTAGCCGTTCAATTCCGTTCCTATATCCAGCCGTTGATAATAATGTTATCGGTTCCCTTTGGAATAGTCGGAGTTATTGCAGCTCTTTTTTTGCATGGTCAGCCGGTGAGTATTATGTCCATGTTTGGTGTTATTGGTTTAACCGGGGTAGTGGTTAATGATTCATTGATTTTAGTGGATTTTATCAATAAACTTAAAGAAAAAGGGGCGGAAGTGACGACGGCGGTATTAGAAGCCGGACGGACCAGATTAAGACCGATTTTACTAACCTCAATAACGACTATTATTGCCTTATTGCCTCTTATTTATGGTATTGGAGGGGAGGAACCATTTTTAGTGCCGGCAGCAATTGCAATGGCTTATGGTTTGTTAGCCGCTACCTTTTTAACCTTAATAATAGTGCCCTGTGTGTATCTAATCACTGAAGATGTTACCCGTTTAGTAAATGGCAGGAATAAAAACAACTAAAAAGGGGATTTTTTCTATACAGATTATGTCATAACTCTGATTTTTAAAGTAATTGTAGGGGCGACATTTATGACGCCCGTCGAAAA
>JAGLHV010000186.1 GCA_023143305.1 bacterium
TTTCTTATTTCTCTTCCTCGAAATATGACAGAAACTTTTACTTTATCTTTTTGTTCTAAGAATTGTTCAATGTGTCTTACTTTTATTTCTAAATCATGCTTATCAATTCTGGGACGAATCTTTATTTCCTTCAAATGAACAATTTTTTGCTTTTTTTTGTTTTCTTTTATTTTTTTTATTTTTTGAAATTTGTATTTGTTATAATCAATCAATTTACATACCGGAGGATCTCCCTCCACTGATACCTGCACTAAATCCAACTCTTTTTCTACAGCAATAGCTTGTGCTTCTTCCTTATCCATTATACCTAATTGCTTACCATCTTCACCCACAAGCCTTACTTTTTTAGCTTTAATATCCTCATTCTTACTAATCCTGTTTTCTTTTTTATGTTTTATGCCCAATCACCTCCATTCAACTAAAAATAATTTTTTTATTTCTAAAATATATTTTTAAAATAATTTTATGAGCCACTACAGGTCAAAAAAAGATGGCTCACGCCATCCTTTTATTTAAAGTATCCTTTCTTTTAATCAACAACCTCTTTGCCCATCTTAATATAAAAAGATAATTCAAACTAAAAGGCGCAAGGTGAAAAATAATTATTTTTTAAATAAAACAATTATTTTTCTTTTTACTTTTTTCCTCAACCACTTAAAACTTTAAACACATATAAAGGAGTTTACTACATTCTTTCTTTTTTGTCAAGTTTTTTTATTGACTTTTAAAACACATTAAATTAGAATAAAACAGTTTCAATAAATTTTCTTTAGCCGGAGTGGTGAAATGGCAGACACAGCAGACTCAAAATCTGCCGTCTAATTGTGGACATGAGGGTTCGACTCCCTCCTCCGGCACCAAATTGTACCTTACTCTACTTCACTAAATTTAAAAATATACATAATCAAAAAGCAAATCCTTTAAAACAGGTCTACCGGAGGTGTTTCTTCAGAATCAATAATTACATTTATTACCGTTGGCTTCTTGCTATCTATTAATTGCGGCATAATTTTTTTTAGCTCCCCGGGTTTTTCTATTTGAACAGTCTGCGCTCCCAAGCCTTCTGCTATTTTTACAACATCTAATTTTTTAAAAGTAGAAGAAATAAATCTTCCTTGATATTGAAGTTTCTGTCTTGTATAAACCGTACCCAAACGACCGTTATTAAGTACCAGCCAAATCACCGGAATATTATAATTAACCGCGGTAGAAATTTCCATCCCATTCATAGCAAAACTCGTATCTCCCACTATTGAAATTACAGTCTTTTCCGGAGCAGCTATTTTCCCGCCAATAGCCGCAGCTATAGCATATCCCATCGAAGAAAAACCTAAATTACATAAAAAAGCCCCCGGATGGTAACAAGGAAAATATTGTAATGCCCAAAATAAACCATTTCCTCTACTAACAAAAACAATTGCATCATCCGGCAAACTATCTCTCAAATCTTTCATTAAACGCTGTGGTTTAATAGGAGAACTATCAGAATACATCATTTCTTCATTAACAAACATAGAATTTTCTTTCTTAAAAGTACGAATTCCATCTATGGACATTTTAGGCTTAAATTCGTTCCAGTTAGTATCCCGGGAAATCTGATACATCATTTCTGTTAATAGCGTACGAGCATCTCCACATAATCCTATAGTTATCGGACAATTTTTACCAATCTGATAAGGTTCTATATCTATCTGAATTAAAGCCTTTGTAGGATTAAGTTTTCCATTATGATTTAAATTTGCTAATTCACTTAAATTTGTACCTACAGCCAATAAGACATCTATTTCCCCGGAAAACAAATATTTATTGGCAATCGGTGTACCGGCACACCCGAAAACTCCCAGAGAAAGCAAATGATTTTCCGGAAAAGCTCCTTTTGCTTTTGGAGTTGTCACAACCGGAATTACTAATCTCTCAGCAAATTGGCGAATTATTCGGTTTGCCTCAGCATTATTTACCCCATTACCAACAAGAATAACCGGCCTCTGTGCTTGAAGAATATATTTACTTGCTTTTTTTATTTCTTCCCGATCAAAAAATTTTCTTTTCATTAACCGATAAGAAGAAGGAGGAATGATCTCTTCTTCCATTTCTTCCTTCATCGACGCAAAAGGCAAATTAAGATGAACCGGCCCCTTTCGGCCATTCAACGCCACTCGCAAACAATGCCTTACTGTCCGGGATAAAGAGTTAGCATCTGTAACTGTAGCACTCAACTTTGTAACTGTTTTAAACATCTCCATCATATTTATTTCATCATAAAACTCTTCTTTAAAAATTCCTCTTTTCATAGTACTTTCATTCAAAGAAGCAGTTAAAATAAATAAAGGAACGGCTCCTGCATAAGAAGTTCCTATACCGGCAAGTAAATTTGTACTTTCTGCCCCTGCTGTAGCACAGCAAACCCCTATTTGTTTACTTACCCGGGCATAGCCATCAGCAATAAAAACTGCTCCTTCATGACGCTTGGTTAATATGGGGGTTATCGTACGCATATTATACAATTCATCATAAAAGGGCATCAAAGCCTTTCCGGGAATACCAAAAATATATTTAACTTCCTCTTGTTCTAAATATTTTAAAAGTAATTTTACTGCAGTATACTTCACCTTTAAAGAATCCCCCTTTATTTATTCTCTCTAGAGTTCTGCAAAAGCACCTATTCAATGACGTTGCAAATCCCCCCTCAACAATGCTCAGGACAAACTCCAGAACAAAACAATCTCCATAAAGTATTATAATCAACTACCCCGCGTTTTTAATCTGATTTATTATTTATAAAATTCTTTATTCTCTAACAAGATATTCTTTTTTATAACCAGCTATAAACGCTTCTGCACACTTAATATCAAATTGGGATTTTTCATTATTTTTTATTTCACGCATAGCTACAATATCAGATTCTTGTTTTCTATAAAGCCTGGGAGAAGTTATAGAATCAAAAGCATCGGCTACAGAAAGAATCCGGCTAATCAAAGGAATTTCCCCTCCTTTTAATCCATCCGGATACCCTGTTCCATCTAATCTTTCATGATGATAACGAATAATAGGAATAATTTCTTTTAATTCTTCTATGGGACTCAATATTTCAGCCCCCATAATTGGATGTTTTTTTAGTATTATCCAATCCTCTTTTGACAAACTTCCCTCTTTTTCTAAAATACTTTCCGGAATTCCTATCTTTCCTATATCATGTAACAATCCGGCCAATTGTACTTTTCTTTTTTCTTCCATAGAAAAATTTAATTCCCGGGCAATAATCAAGGCATATTTTACTACTCGTTCAGAATGACCTCTTGTATAAGGATGTTTAGCATCTATAGCTGTCGCTAACGACTTAACTACTGCCATACCCATATTATTTAATTTGTGATACAATTTTGCTTTTTCTATAGCCAATGCCGCCTGTGAAGATAAAGTTTTAAGTAATACCAAATCAGTAGAAGTAAAAGTTCCTCTTCCCTTTTTATTCATAACCTCTGTTACCCCGATAATTCTATTTTCTACTTTTAAAGGAACACACATAATGGATTTAGTTTCAAATCCTGAAAAACGGTCCATTTTTTTACAAAACCGCTGATCGTTACTTACATCG
>JAGLHV010000187.1 GCA_023143305.1 bacterium
TTGATGCCTTTGTGCCTGTCTTTTTATTCCTTAACCAATTTAAACCAATATAACCAATAAAACCGTTTTTAATCTATTTCGTCGTTACATAAATCTTACAATAAACCTCTTTAGCCACATCCCCTGAAAAAACCTTAATCCGGGCAATAAACATATATTTTTTCTTGCGATATTTTCTTTTTTTAGGAAAACTAAGAAACACCTTTATCTTTTTGCTGCTCTTCATTCCGACAATTGCTTTCTTGGCACTAAAAGTCAAAAAGGACGGGTCAGGACAATCTTCATAACCTTTAGTAAGTTCAACCTGAGAATCCGCTACCCTGATACTTTCGATATTATAGAGACTTCCGATTTCCCCTAAATTTTTTATTTCCATAACCTTACCGGTTTTTTTCTCTATATCAATTATTGCGCCCACTTTCACTTTTTCAAGGTGTATTTCCTGCGGATTAATTGTAAAATTTAAATTTAGCGGTTTCTTTATTTTCCCTTTTTTATGAAAAGTAGTAAACAAGAATTTACTCTCTACCCCTACATTAATTACTTCGTTAGTGCTGTAAGACCAGATATTAAACTGATATTTTTTATCCAGATATTCATCCCTATCCGGAATAGAAATAACTATATCCATTGCCTGTTTTTTTCCGGGCCCAATAATAGAATTTTCAGGAATAATTTTTATCCAGGAAACGTTTGGTATCGGTTGGTAACCTTCTTTTAATTTCTTTTTAGCCGGGGATAATACTTCTGCTTTAAGATTTATTGCCCTTTCCCCGGTATTGGTAATAACTAAAAATAAATTAGCTAAATGCGAGGTATGATGAGTTTGTCCCACCCTTAAATTTTGAATAGTTACTTCTTCAAAAGAAGCAATAATTCCTGTAGCATAAACAGGATGGATAAAACAAACTATAGTAAACAAAAAGAAACAACTAATAATGATTAAACCTTTTTTAATCATTTATTCCTTCTCTCCTGATGTGAAAACATATTTATTAACCTATTATATACAATTTAGAAATGAATTCCTAAAGAAACACGATGTGTCCCGCTGGTTTCTTCTATTTCCAGCGGCCAGATAAGGGCATAATCAAACTGGACGGCAAAAACTTCACCCATTAAATGATTTAATCCCATACCCAAAGTAAACTCTTGTAAATTATAGCCTATCCGGAAGGCAAAAGCAGATGAAAACCGCGTTTCCATCCCTAAATGAAAGTTAATATCTTTATCGCGATAAGTAAAATCAAAAGCAGGGATAAATCCTTCTATGTTCAAAAAATTAAATATTCTACAAGCATTACCTCTATAAGCAATTCCTGCTCTCATTTCTAAAGGAACTTCATCTTTCAACTTATACCCACTATTATCCAGACCTACATCCGGCTGATTAATATTTTTCAGGGATAAACCAAGAGACACCGGTGAATCTTTTTGGGGTTTAACTAAAACTCCTAAATCAACAGCACATGCACCCGCAGAATCCCCATCTTCAAATACCGGATCATCTACTGTCCGTTCATCCAGGGTATACCCATGATTTAAATATTTTAAATTCATTCCCAAAAATACAACCGGAACCATTTTAGGAGCAAAATCATTAATTTTTCTGGCATAGGAAACACTAAGAGTGTCTTCTTTATACAATTTTGTAGAAGCAAACCTTGCCCAGGATAAGCCAAAAGCTCCCATTCTTTCCGTCGGACAAATAAAAGAAAAATAATTCAATCCTAAAGTCGTAGTATCTTCTCCGGCATATAATTTTAAACCGCTAAATAATCGAGCATACATAAAACTTGCTTCGTATTGTTTTACCTGAGCTATTCCTGCCGGATTCCATAAAGGAGCATTAGCATCATCAGCTATTGCCACAAAAGCACCGCCCATTCCGGCCGGCCGTGTTCCCCAACCGCTATCTTTAAATGCCGCTTCACCCAAAGTAACAAAAAACAAACAAGAAACACCTGAAATAATAAATAATTCGATTTTATTAAATGTTTTTCTATTCATCTTAATTACCATTTTCACCACTTCCTCTTAACTACAAATTCAAAACTTTTAAACAAATCCCAATTTCAAATTTACTACTTGCCATTCACAATCTCTTATCTTCTTCTTTTCCTGCCCTCTATTTTTATTGGGCAAGTCATTCCTGCGGAAGCAGGAATCTATTCTTTTGTCTTTATCTTTTAACTTTGTGCCTCTGTGCCTTGATGCCTTTGTGCCTGTCTTTTGACCGTCTTTTATTATTTCGCTACTGCTATTACCCCGCTGGTCAATTTTCCATTGTACTTGTATTGATAAATATAAACACCGCTTTCCACTATATCCCTATCGTCATCCCGGCCATCCCACCTTACCTGAATATATGGTTCTACTGAAATTATTTCGGGGGTTAAAGTCCTTATTTTCTTACCTCTAATATCAAATATCTTAACTTCACTATCCAACCCATTAAAATCAGCATAATCATTTATCCCGTCGCCGTTAGGCGTTATAATCCGTTCATAAGGCCTAAAATCTTTTGATTCAAAACCCCTGGCGGCAAAAAGGGCATACATAGAAAAATGAGAAATTTCAGCGGTAACAGTATGATTTTCGGTATTAACTACACCCCCGACATAACGCCAGCTATAGCCATCCCAGTAAAAAAGTTTTAAAGTAGTAGCGTCAAGAGGAGGAAAAATATCATCAACAAATCCATCACTTTGATTAACAGAATCATCGCTTTCATTATCCATATAAAGCATAGACAACATTACCGGCCTTCTAAACTCAAAATTGTCCGGAGAAAAATCATAAACAGCTACCGGTTTATCATTCAAGATAAGACGCCGCGTAGCTATAGGTACACTCACTTCTTCAATTTCCTTTTGTGTAATGGTTATCGTTGTATCAGCAGTTAAAGCATTGCGCGGTATAACAATTTTAGTTTCTCCGTCTTCAGAATTACCATCGACTACTGTTACCGTACCCCCATCCTCAGTGACCGTACTACTGGTTATTGTACTTACTTCCAGAATATAAGGAACTTCAGGAGCATTAAAAGGAAAATAGTTTGTATCCTCTGTAATATCCATAGCCATATAATATTCTATTCCCTGGGCAGTTACTGCTTCTTTAGGAATAACCGTCCTGCCTGTATAAAAAGCACCTGCCGGGTCAGGGCTAAACAAAGTACTTGTATAAAACTCTTCCCCTTTTTTTCTATAATATAAAGTCACTTTATTTATGTCATCATCCATAGTAGAAAAATCCAAGTTAAATACTATTTTATTACCAATCATTCCTACTTTGTTAATAAACGGAGAAGTACTTGACCCATAAGAACTAAAGAAAGACGTTACATTTAAATACATTTTGGTTATTCCGCCTGCCCCTGCATTGGGACCGACATCTATTGCTTCTAACCGAAATTGATATTTTTTATCCCTATATTGCTGGTCTTCCGGAATATTAATAATCATATTAATTGCCTTTTGTTCTCCTGCGGCCAAAATGAAACTGGTCGGCTCAACCAATTGTATCCAGGAAAGATCCGGTAAGACCTCATAACCCTCTTCATCCGGGTTACCTATAAATAAACTTACCT
>JAGLHV010000188.1 GCA_023143305.1 bacterium
ATTCTTTGTATTGGCAATGAATCAGCAGGGCTGTCCGGTGAAGTAAAATCTTCTGCCAAAGCAATGGTTTCTATTCCTATCTCGAATTCTGTAGAATCGCTCAATGCCGGCATTTCCCTGGGAATTATTTTATATTGTGCCACCAGGGAAAAAGTAAAATAAGGAAAAACGGATAATTAATTTGAATGTAGAAATATTTAATAAAAGATTTTTTTTTTAGTTATTGTTTTTGTTTCTTCTACAAAATTATTAAGTGGGGATGAGATTATAATGAGTACAAATAAAATTCCAATAATCTATACCCAAGAGTATGATATTGGTTTATTTAATATTGAAAAATTACATCCGTTTGACACAGCAAAATATAGTAAGGTTTACAAATATCTTCTTGAAGAATGTGGTATTTCTAAAGAACAATTTTTTATGCCCCAAATAGCTTCGGATGAAGATTTATTATTAATTCACACCTCCCAATATTTAAATTCCCTGAAAAAATCCAAAAATATAGCAGAAATTGCAGAAATGGGGATTTTGTCAATTATTCCTAATTTTATTTTAAGAAAAACAATACTTAGACCTATGAAATATGCTACAGGTGGTACTATATTAGGTTGTAAACTTGCGTTAAAATACGGTTGGGCAATAAATTTATCAGGTGGTTATCATCATGCAAAAGTCGATTCAGGTAGTGGATTTTGCTTTTTTGCGGATATTCCTATAGCGGTAAATAGATTAAAGGAAAATAATCCAAATCTTAAAATTTTAATAATTGATTTGGATGCACATCAAGGTAATGGTCTTGAAAGTGTTTTCAAAGATGATCCAAAAGTATATATATTTGATGTATATAATGGATTTATTTATCCTCAAGATCACCGGGTAAAAAAATATATAGATTTTAATTATCCTGTTGAGATGGGTATTAATGATATGCAATATTTGTCAATATTGTATAATCATCTTGCAGATGCAGTTGAAAAGGTCAAACCGGATATTATAATTTATAATGCAGGCACGGATATTTATGAAAAAGATCCATTAGGTGCTTTAAATATTTCTATGCAGGGGATTATAAAAAGAGACGAAATAATTTTTAGAGAAGCTGTAGATAATGAAATTCCAATATTAATGGTTTTATCCGGAGGTTATACTAAACAAAGTGCAGAAATTATTGGTAAATCAATAGAAAATATACTTAACAATGTGATTGAATATAACAAGAGAGATAAAAGACAAAAGAATTAATTTCCCTTTCCCAAATCTTCCCCCCTTTTTTATTTTCTCCGTTCCACTGCTTGACAAATAAAAAAATCTGGGATAAATTTATTAATGTCCCCTAAATTTGTCCTGAAGATAGTTGTTGGGGAAATAGATTATAATTTAAAAATCAGATGAGATAAAGAGTAATTCTATTATAAAAAAGAAAGGGCTAAATTTACCAAGACATTATGGAAAAGACAAAAATCACTATTGTAGGTGCGGGAATTATTGGATTAGCAATTGCTGCAGAGCTTTCTAAAGAATATAGTGATATTGTGGTAATTGAAAAAAATTCCTCTTTTGGACAGGAAACAAGCTCACGGAATAGCGAGGTTGTCCATGCAGGAATTTATTATCCCGGGGATTCTTTAAAAGCGAAGTTGTGTGTAGAGGGAAAGGAGCTGCTTTATAAGTATTGTGAAAAGCACAACATTGGGCATAAAAGAATCGGTAAATTAATTGTGGCTGCTAATACTGATGAAGTTGGTAGACTGGAAATTCTTTTTAAACATGGTATAGAAAACGGGGTTACGGATTTAACACTTTTATCCGGAGGGGAAATAAAAAAATTAGAACCCCACATAAGAGTTGTAGCAGCTATACATTCCCCTTCAACAGGAATTATAGATTCGCATGGGATGATGAAGAATTTTGTTTTAGAATCTAAAAATCGGGATGTTCTGATTGCCTATGCTACGGAGTTAGAGGGTGTTGAAAAGCATAAAGATGGTTTTAAGGTCTCAGTCAGGGATGAGCGGGAGGGAAGTTTTATTTTTCTAACCGAAATCTTTATTAATGCCGCAGGACTTTGTTCCGATAAGGTTGCCAAGATGGTTGGTATTAACAAAAAGGAATATACTTTGAAGTACTGTAAAGGGGATTATTTCCGAGTCCATAATAATAAAGCAAGATTTCTTAATCATCTCATTTACCCTGTTCCGTCGGAACATAGTGTCAGTTTAGGCATACATACAGCATTAGATTTATCCGGTGGTTTAAGATTGGGACCTGATGCTGAATATGTAGATAAGGTTGACTACAATGTGGATGAGTCAAAGAAGGAAGCTTTTTATGAGAGTACGAAATATTTTTTACCGTTTATTGAACTGCAAGACCTAGGCCCGGATATGGCAGGGATAAGAGCAAAACTGCAGGGACAGGGAGAAGACGTTAGAGATTTTTTAATAAAAGATGAAAGCGATAACGATTTAGCAGGGTTTATAAATCTTATTGGTATTGATTCTCCGGGTCTTACCTGTTGTCTTTCTATTGCCAAAAAGGTAAAAGAGCTCGTAAAGGATTTTTTTAGGGGAGGAAAGGAAACAAATGGTATTGAGAATAGGACATAGGGGTGCTGCAGGATATGAACCGGAAAATACATTGCTTTCCTTTCAGAGGGGGCTACAGTTACAGGTTGATTTAATAGAGTTAGACGTGCAGGTGTGTAGTACGGGGCAAGTACTTGTGATTCACGATGCTAAAGTTGATAGAACAACAAACGGAACAGGGTATATTGAGGAAAAGACATTCCGGGAATTAAGGTCATTAGATGCGGGCAAAGGGCAAAAAATTCCTACTCTTCAGGAAGTGCTGGATCTGGTAGATAGAAAAGCAAAAGTAAATATTGAAATTAAAGGAGAAGGCGCATCAAAGCAGGTTTTTGATGTTATAGAAATGTATGTTAGTAAAAGGGGATGGTTGTGGGATGATTTTCTTGTTTCTTCATTTAATCATTATGAATTACTGGAATTTAATCGATTAACATCAAGGGTTAAAATCGGGGCAGTAATTGCAGGTATACCGCTTGGTTATGCAGAATGTGCGGAAAAACTAAATGCCTATTCACTGCATCCGTCTAAAGAATTTATAAATAAAAATCTGGTTGACGATGCCCAGAGAAGGGGGTTGAAAGTATTTTCCTATACTTTAGATGAACCGGAGGACATAGAGAGAATTAAGTCTCTGGGGGTTGATGGAATATTTTCCAATTTTCCGGACAGGATATAAGGCTATTATAGATAAAAGTGACCATTGGAATATGTAGGAAAAAAAATGGATCGACTATACATACCAATAATATGTCTTGGATTAAAGTTGAGGATTAGGGAGACGCAATGAAGAGAACCTTATTTTTATTTTTCACTTTCATTTTAATAACTGCCATTTTCAATAAAGCAGATGCTCTTATTCGTCCAGAGGAGCCTTTGCATAGAGCAGCTCAGGAAGGCAATTTAAAAAAAGTAAAAAGCCTTGTTGAAAAAGGTGCGGATGTCAATGCATTAGGTGAGAGATTAGGCAGATCCTCATTACATTGGGCAGTAGGAAG
>JAGLHV010000189.1 GCA_023143305.1 bacterium
ACGGTTATAATTATTTTGTTAGTTTTTAAATCCTTCACCGGATGATTTCCCCCCCGATGGCCGAATTTAAGTTTATAAGTTTTTCCACCCATAGCTAACCCTAAAATTTGGTGTCCCAGGCAAATTCCGAAAATAGGTAATTTATCCAGTAAGTGCCTTGCTGTCTCTATTACATAAGGGACACCTTGCGGATCACCCGGACCATTAGAAATCAATAATCCATCCGGCTTTAATTTTAATATATCAGCAGCTTTTGTTTTAGCCGGAACAACTTTTACCGCACAGTCATGTAATGCCAATTCCCGTAATATATTATATTTCACTCCACAATCAATAACTACTACTTTATATTTCCCTTTTTTCTCCCATTCATAAGGTTTTTGGGCAGCAACTTCTTTTACTAAATCCCTCCCAATTAAAGAGAGGGATTTTTTTGCTTTTTCCACTAAAAAACTCTTATCCAGGCATTCGGTAGATATGACTGCTTTCATTGCTCCTTTATCACGTATATGTTTAGTCAGTGCGCGGGTATCAATCCCTTCTATTCCCATAACATTGTGCTTTTTAAGGAAATTAATTAAACTGTCTTGTGCCCGCCAATTACTGGTAACCTGACTGCATTCTTTAACTACAAATCCCTCCATAAAAGGCCTTATTGATTCATAATCCTCTTTATTTACTCCGTAATTTCCGATTAAAGGATAAGTCATAGCAACTATTTGTCCTTTATAGGAAGGATCGGTTAAAATTTCCTGGTATCCCATCATACTGGTATTAAAAACTATTTCTCCTGTCCTTTCACCGGATGCACCAAAGGAACTACCTTCAAATATAGTTCCATCTTCCAGAGCAATTATTGCTTTCATTACAATCCTTTCTCTAAATATTAGTAATGTCAAAAATGCAAATCATTCCGCACTGATTCTATTCTTATTCTACGTGCCTCTCCGTTCCGCCTCATCCGCCTGAGGCGGAGAATAAGGAGGGTCATTCCTGTTCTTATTCTGTCATTCCTTTTTCCATTCTGTCATTCCTGCGAAAGCAGGAATCCATAATTATATCAAATCATAATGTAAATCTTTCCATCCAGGATTAAATCTTTCAATTAATTCTATCTTCCACTCCCTCTTCCATCTTTTCATCCTTTTTTCGCGTTGAATAGCACTGTAGCTATCATTGGTCTGTTCATAATATACCAAACTATGAATGTTATATTTCTTAGTAAATCCTTCTACAAAGTTTTGTTTGTGTTCATATACTCTTTTTACAAGATTATTCGTAACTCCAAGATACAATGTCCCATTCTTTTTACTGGCTAATATATAAATATAATAATCTCTCATGTTTATTCTTTTTTTTTAGATTCCTGCTTTCGCAGGAATGACAAATTATCCATTTTTTCCCATAATTGCACTATGTAACCATAGAGATTTAGGTGTCTTCTATCTTTCAGCGCTGTATTATACTTCATTTTCCATCTTTATGTCAAATATCCAATTTAAGCACAACTAAATAAATGGCAAACAACTTTTACCCATAAGATACTCATCAATAAAATAAGCGGTCCGTCTACCCTCTAATATAGCCCAGACAATAAGTGATTGTCCCCTCCTTATATCACCGGCAGCAAATATTCCTTTTCTTGAGGTCATTTGTTTTTCATCGCTTTTTACATTCCCCCGATTATCCGGTTCAATGCTGAGTTTTTTTAATAATCCCTGTTGCTGAGGACCAATAAAACCTATTGCTAAAATTATCAAGTCCGCTTCTATTTCAAATTCACTGCCTGGAATCTCTTTCATTATCGGAGAAGAATGTTCATCTTTTTTAATAAACTCTACTTTTACACAGATAATTTTTTTTACTTCCCCTTTTTCTCCTATAAATTTTTTAGTTAAAACCGACCAGCAGCGTTTTCCACCTTCCTGATGTGAAGTAGAAGTTTTTAAAATTACCGGATATACCGGCCACGGAAAATCCTGACTACGCGATTCGGGAGGTTTAGGTAAAAGCTCAATTTGTACTATCTTCCTTGCACCCTGCCGATGAGCTGTTCCGACACAATCAGCACCGGTATCACCACCTCCGATAACTACTACCTTTTTCCCCTTAGCATTAATTAATTTTTCGTCAACAATTTTTTCTCCGGAAACCTTCTTATTGGCTTGCACTAAATAATCCATAGCAAAATGAATACCTTCCATTTTCCTGCCTTCGATTTTTAAATCACGGGGAACAGAACTTCCGCCGGCAAGGCATATTGCATCATATTCTGCTAAAAGTTTTTCTGCGGATAAGTCATTCCCTACATTTACCCCGGTGATAAATTCAATTCCCTCTTTTTCATAAATTGCCAGTCGCCGGTCTATTATTTCTTTTTCCAGTTTAAAATCAGGAATACCGTAACGTAAAATTCCTCCGATTTTATTGTTTTTTTCAAAAACAACTACTTTATGGCCGGCTTGATTTAATTGGACAGCACAGGATAATCCTGCCGGGCCTGAGCCAACAACAGCAACCCTTTTTTCTGTTCGCATTAAAGGAAGCGAAGGTTTTATTAATCCTGTGTTAAAAGCATATTCAACTACAGCTAATTCATTCTCTCTTATAGTTACCGCATCGTCATTAAATCCCAAAACACATGCATATTCACAAAGAGCAGGACATAGTCTCCCGGTAATTTCAGGTAAATTATTAGTAGCCGTAAGCAATTCAAATGCCTTTTTCCAATGACCGTTAAAAACATAGTCATTCCATTCCGGAATATAATTTCCCAACGGACATCCCCAATGACAAAAGGAAGTGCTACAATCCATACAACGTGCTGCCTGTTCCTGAGAATGGGAAACATCAGGTAAAATTGTTACTTCACAAAAATCTTCAATTCGTTCTTTGACTGGCCTGTATTGACTATTTTGTTTTTTAATTTTTAAAAAACCTTTAGGATCTCCCATTTGAAACCCCCTCCAAATCTAATGTCTCTTTTTTTCTCTTTTCTTCTAAAACACGCTTGTATTCTACAGGCATTACTTTAATAAACTTTTTAATTTTATTTTTAAAATTATCTAAAATCGTTTTTGCCCGGGAACTTTGCGTATAAATATAGTGACTATTCAGTAAATCATAAACGGTTTTTTCATCTTCTTTATCTATTTTTTCCAACTCTACCATATTCAAATTGCATTTATCTTTAAAATTATTTTTTTCATCGTAAACATAGGCAATCCCACCTGACATTCCGGCAGCAAAATTCCTTCCTGTTTTACCTAAAATAACCACTCTTCCCCCGGTCATATATTCACAACCGTGATCTCCCACTCCTTCTACCACTGCGTATAAACCGGAATTTCTTATACAAAATCTCTCCCCGGCAACCCCGCAAATATAAGCCTCTCCTGCTATTGCACCATAAAAAGTCGTATTCCCAATAATAATATTTTCCTCCGGTTTATAATCCGATTTCTTATCCGGATAAACAATTATTTTTCCTCCGGAT
>JAGLHV010000019.1 GCA_023143305.1 bacterium
ATACTTTCTATCCGCCTGGGAATAAAAGGAGAAACACTAACCGTATGTAACGGCAATACCTCCGGAAGTGATGCACTGGGAATGGCTTACCGAATAATTCAGGAAAGCAAAAATGAAATAATGTTTGCCGGAGGAACAGAAGCACCTTTAATTCCTGCTTTTTTCTATTCCCTTAATAAATTAGGTGTATTGTCTCAAAAAGGAAGCCGTCCTTTCAATCAGGATACCGACGGTTTTGTTTTAGCAGAGGGAGCAGGAATTCTTGTTTTAGAGGAACTTCAACATGCTTTGCAGCGTAAAGCAAATATATACTGTGAAATTGTAGGTTTCAAAAGCACTAACAGTGCTTATCATTCATTTCATGCGGATAGAAAAGGGACAGAAATGCAAAGAGCAATTAAAGAAACGATTAACGAAGCGAAGATACAAAGTAAAGATATAGACTATATAAATATCCATGGACTATCTCTTAAAGAATATGATATAATGGAGATGAATTCTATAGAATTCATATTCAAAGGAAAAAATGATACTTCCTTAATCAGTACTATTTCTCCGATAACGGGAAACACTTTAGGTGCACAAGGAGCATTACAGGGGGTAACATCAGCTCTGGCTATCAAAAACAAGACTATTCCTCCTTTAATCAATTGTGATTTGCCTTATTCCAAAGATAGTTCCAAATGTTTAGTCAGGAAAATTTGCAAAAGGAATATTAATTTTGTCTTACAAACTTCTTGCTGCTTTATGGGAAAAAATTCCTGCTTGTTACTAAAAGATTATCGGGGATAAATTGCACAAAAAAAGAAGGGTTGTTGTTACCGGCTTAGGTATTATAGCACCGAACGGCGTCGGAAAAGAAGCTTTCTGGCAGGGACTTGTTTCCGGTAAAAATTGTGTAGTAAGAATTACCCGTTTTGATGCTGCTAATTTTTATAGCCAAATGGCCGGAGAAATACACAATTTTAATCCTGCCGGTTATATTGAAAAAGAAAAACTACCTTTTATAGATAGGTCTTTTCAATTTGCTTTAGTAGCAGCAAAATTAGCTATTAATGATGCCAAATTAAAAATTGAAGAAGAAAACAGGGAGAAAATAGGAACTTTTGTCGGATTAGGCGTAGGCGGAGTAAATATTGCCGAACCACAATTTAACCTTTATGCAGCTAAAGGGCCGGAAAGTATTAGCCCTTATTTATATCTTTCCTGGCTTCCCAGCGCCTGTTCAGGATATATTTCTCTGGAATTTAAATTAAAAGGACAGAGTAATGTTATTTCTACCGGATGTACTTCAGCTACTGACGCTATCGGCCTGGGATACTGGACAATAAGAGACAATTTACAGGATATTATTCTGGCAGGAGGAACAGAAGCACCGCTTACACCCGGAACTTTTAATTCATTCTGTTCCTTACGGGCTTTATCCCATCGTAACGATGCACCGGAAATAGCCAGCCGTCCATTTGATAAAGAGCGGGACGGTTTTATTCTGGCCGAGGGAGCAGGAATAATTATTTTAGAAGAACTTGAGCATGCTTTAAAAAGAAAAGTCCCTATATACGGAGAAATTGTCGGCTATGGAGCAAGTTCCACTGCTTATCATATGACTGCGCTCGATCCAAACGGAGAAGAATCAGCCCGGGCAATGAAAGAATCTCTACAAGCAGGTAAAATAAAAAAAGAGCAAATTGGATATCTTTGTGCTCACGGAAGTTCTACCCCTTTAAACGGAAAAATGGAAACGATAGCCATAAAAAAAGTATTTGGAAAATACGCTTATAAAATTCCTATAAGTTCTATAAAATCAATGTTAGGGCACCCTCCGGGTGCCGCAGGGGTAATGCAGACAATAACCTGTTTGTTGGTAATGGAGAAAAATTTTATTCCCCCTACTATAAATTATCAATATCCTGATTCTGATTGTGATTTAGATTATGTGCCTAATTGCGCACGTTCGGCTCAGGTAGAAGTTACATTAATCAATACCTCCGGCTTTGCCGGAAGATGTGCAGCATTAACTATAAAAAGATACCTTAATTAAGGAAAACTTTATTATGCGCGTTTATCTCTTTCCTATTTTAATTGCCAGTTTACTAAATTATTCTTTAGCTACTTTCATTTTAGTTAAAAACCCCCGTTGTATCATCAACAAAGTTTTTGCTCTTTTAAATCTTTCTATCGGAATATGGAATACCGGGGTCTTTCTTATGTACACCAGTTCTTCTTATCAGGAAGCAGTTTTTTTTAATAAATTTGTTCTCACAACCGGGCTGGTTTTTCTTCATTCTTGTTTTTTTCACTTTGTTTTAGTCTTCACCGAAAACAAAAATAAAACAAATAAAAAAATTATGCAGATAGGATATCTTTTAAGTTTTCTTTCCGTAATATCAACCGGTATCGGTTTCCCTTTACTCAGTCAAAAGTTAATAAAAAATTATTGGGGATATTATCCTAAAGCCGGTATAGGGGATTTGTTCTTTGTAATTATTTTTGCTTTTTATGTTCTTTACTCTCTTTATCTGTTACACAATGCTTGTAAAAAATCAAACAGTTACCACTCCAATCAAATAAAATATGTTTTCTGGGGATCTTTTATCGCTATTATCGGCGGGAGCACAAATTTTCTATCTGTATTCGGCCTTTCTATTTATCCTCTGGGTTATATCTCTAATTGTATTTACTCTTTAATCATAACCTATGCTATTATCGAATTCAGATTACTGGACATCCATATCGTTTTTAAAAAAGGGCTTGTTTATTCCTGCTGGCTATTTTTTGTAGGGCTCAGTTATGTCTCAATCATTTCTTTAATTAAAGAAATGACTCATACCCATAAAATAGAGGACCCTTATATTTTAATTCTGGCAGCTATTCTTTCTTTCCTTATGGTATTTTTTTTCCTACGAAAAATATTAGAAAATTTATTAAATAAGATCATTTTTAAGAATAAATATAATTATCAGATTATTATTAAAGATTTTACCGCATCCCTGCTTACCATTTTAGAAACGGAAGAATTAATCCCTTTAATTGTAAGCACTATTTATAAAACAATGCATCTAACCTCTTGTTCTTTAATTCTTTATGACCCGACAAAAAATTCCTACGCCTTGAAACATCTCGAAGGTTTGAAAAAAAATAATGAGTTCGGAGAAATTCAATTAAACAGCCAAAACAAGTTAGTTCAATATTTCAACAAGCATAATTTTATCTTATTACAAGATGAATTGAAAAGAAATATTTTTTACAATAAAAAAGATGAAAAATTAAAACAGCTTCACCAAAGCTTACTTTATATACAATCCAAAGTATGCATTCCTCTTTATGTAAATAATAAATTAATCGGTCTGCTAAATCTGGGAAACAAGCAATCAGGAGATTTATTTAATCGGGAAGATTTAAAATTGTTAACCACTCTGGCCAATCAATCAGCTATTGCTATTAGTAACGCCCAATCAATTGAAAAAATAAAAAAACAACAGGAACGGATCGCTAAAAATGAACAACTTGCTGTAATCGGGCAATTATCCAATGAAATGTTTCACGAAATAAATAAATCATTAACCAGAATAAATTTAAACGAACAATTATTAAAAAAGAGTATCCATAAAGACCAAACTAAAGATTTAACAGTTATCGAAAAAGAAGTAAAAAGAGTGGCAAAAATTGTAGAAGGGTTCTCTGTCTTTTCTCAACAGAATATACCCAATAAAAACTTAATACATATCAATAAACTTATTGAAAACTCATTAGATTTTCTTATTCTCCAAATTTCTAAAAATAAGATAAAAATTATAAAACAACTTGATTACACCCTCCCGGAAATAAAAATAAACCCCATTCAAATTGAACAGGCACTTATTAATATAATAGAAAATAGTATCCAGGCTATGTCTTCTAACAAAAAAACAATCCGGATAAAAACATCCCAAACTTGCTTTTTTCCCCAGGAATCGTTATTTTTAACTCCCACAATAAACATTGAAATTACTGATACAGGCAACGGAATCCCCAAAGAAAATATTGACAAAATTTTCAATCCGTTTTATACTACCAAAGAGGACCAATCCTGTGCAGGATTAGGTTTGGGCATTAGTTCCCGTATAATTGAGCAACATCAGGGAAACATTGAGATAGAAAGCAAATTACATAAAGGTACAAAAGTAACTATACAACTTCCCTTAACTGACGAATTATTATATAAACAACCTTTTAATCATACTCTATATGAAAATTTGAGAAAAAAGCAAAAAGTAAACAATTTAAAAAATAATCAGGGAAAGTAAGTACTCTTGGTTATAAGAAGTTATATTAAAAACAATAAAGAATAAAAGAGTTAGATAGTAGTAATAACTCTGGGAGGAAAATTATGGTAAAATCAGCAATAAGAATACTTGTTATTGACGATCAAAAAGAGCTCTGCCTGTTTATTAAAGAAAAACTCTCTTCTTGCGGATGGGAAGTTATTTACTTTACCGATGAACAAAAAGCAATAGAGCAATTCAAACCCGATTATTTTACCATTGTAATTATTGATTTAAAATTACCTACAATTAATGGATTGGAAGTTTTTAAAAAGATAAAAGAAATAGACTCTCACGTAGGAATAATTATTTTAACCGGTTATCCTTCGATAGATAGTGCTCTGGTTACACTTAAAAGCGGGGCGTTTGATTATTTAAAAAAACCTTTAGATATTGAACACTTGAAAAATTCCATCAAAAAACAACTCAGTCATATGGGTATCATTGAAAATGTTACTTGTAAAGTAAATACCCAGATAGGAAAACTTATAAAAAAATATCGAAAAGATAAAGACTGGACTTTAGCCCAGCTTTCTCAGCACACTAACTTATCTAAGAGTTTGATTTCCCAACTTGAACATGCCCGTAATTCAGCATCAGTAATGACTCTTTATAAAATATCCCATGCTCTGGGAATAAAAATGAAAGATTTAATCGGAGATCTTTAATTCAGAAACATCTAAAATCTCCGGAGAAGCGTAATTACCGTGTTCGGTTTTTATTTCTTCTAATTTTTGTTTTTGCTCTTGTAGAACTTCAAACAATACTTGGGGAGCATCTGTAACCTTAGTCTTATATATCGTAACAATTCTTTCAATTTTAGCAATGTTTTCGTCAACACTTAAGGTAAATTGTTTTATATAATCTTCTTTAGTATAATTCCGGTCTAAAACCTCTTTAAATAACCGTTTAAGGTCTTCGTATTTAGGAATAAAACCCGTCGGAGTCTTAATTGCCTCTATTTCCTTATGTATCCGCTGTTCCATCCATTTTAGCCATACATGTTTATCTTCCTTCCCGTTCAAATAATTACCCTGGTTATCTTTTAGAAAATAATTAACCGCAAAAATAACCGGGACTGTATTCAGCTTACTTCCAAAATCAAGGTGTTTATTTATATACTTACTCAAAGGAATAGATAAAAAATCAAGGTTAGACATAAGATTAAATTTTCTTACCCCTTCCTGTCCTAAAGTTGCCGCAGTAGTTTCCGATTCCAGAGAAGCCCCCATCGTTAATACTCCATGCTTCCAATCAAACGCTTCCTGCACCGGAACAGAAATATTGGAATCTCTGCCTCCATAAATAACTCCCCCTATCAACACGCCTCCAGGATCGTCGGCTTTAACATCACGATTTTTTAACCGGCTAATACTAACCGTATATCTTGCATTTTTATGGGAAGAGGTAATTTCCTTTCCCTGGGAATCCTTTTGCCCTTTTGTCCACTCTCCTGAATAATTAATTCCTGATTCCGGAATTTTACTCCCATTGCCCAACCAGGAAGGCACCCCTTTTTCCGTCACCAGAACATTGGAAAAAATAACTTCTCCCGGAGAATTAAGCGCTTCCCAGATTAAAGGATCACCCTGGGAATTAACATCCCTAATAATTCCAAAAATTCCGCTTTCTACATTTACTGCATATGCTTTACCTTCTTTAGTCCTTAAATAAGCAATATCATCTCCAATAATAGTCTCTCCGGTCAACATTGAAGTTGAAGTTTTCCCACAAGCACTGGGAAAAGCCCCGGTAAAATAAGTCACCCGCCCTTTTGCATTATGTACACCCATAACAAACATATGTTCTGCTAACCAATCCTCCCCGGAAGCCTGATAAATAGCCAGGCGTAAAGCAAGTTTCTTAAGCCCTACGGTATTTCCTGCATATTGAGTATTAGTACTAAAAACAATTCTATCCCCCAGGTCTATATATATGCAGCGTTTAGCAACGTCTTTACTTACTCCGGATTCTATAACCCCGGCACTATGAATGAATCTAAAAAAATTATTAAAATTTCCTTTCCTCTTAAACTCACTATATCCACTACGATAAAGAATACCCTCGGAATGAGCAACATAACTTGAATCTGTTATTTGTACACAAGAAATGGAAAATTTAGAATTTAGAGGCCCTAAACAAAAAAAACAAACATACATTTCTTTACCGGACATACTATCTTTCAAATATTCGTGAACCTCATCAAGACCTTTTTCTCTATCTATTCCTTTAATGCTGGGACCTAAATCTATCCCTTTTTCCAATAAATACCTGGTCTTATCTTTATCTCTGGCCTGATCATAATATCCATCAAAATGAACCGTATGCCCATTAATAGCCAGTTTCTTTTCCTCTCCGTTTTCTATTGCTTTATTTCTGATATACAAAGCATCTTCTGCAGAATCCGTACGAACAAAAACTCTATCCGGATTACACTGTTGAATATATTTAGCAACAAAATCATACACCTTCTGATTATTTAACACTGCCAGTTTTTTATAATTTTCTTCCCCGCATTTATTTTTGATTAAGTCCATTACTTTTTGTTCCATAATTCTTCCCCTATTTTTATATTTTAAAAATCCCCATACCCCCTTCGACTCCCTACTGTCTCTCAAGACCAATTCGACTACAGAGTTTTGTCAGCGAGTGGAAAAAACTAGAACGCTCATTGAATTAAATCTTTTCCCGTAATTATCCGATAAATATCCAGATACTTCCGGCTGGTTCTTTGCACTATCTCCTCGGGTAAAGGAACGGAAAAAGTTTTCTTTTTATCCAAATTCCCGCGACTAATCAAATAATCCCGTACAAATTGTTTATCAAAACTTGACTGGGCTCTGCCGGGTTCATATTCATTCCTGGGCCAAAATCGAGAAGAATCCGGGGTCAACACCTCATCAATTAAAATAAGTTCATCTTCATATAAACCAAACTCAAACTTAGTATCAGCAATAATTATTCCTTTACTTTCAGCGTATTGGGCTCCTTTTTTATAAAGAGCAATACTCTTTTCCTTGATTTGCTGCGTAAGGTCTACCCCGATTAACTTTTGCACCTCTTTTTCGCTAATATTTTCATCATGTCCGATTTCTGCTTTTGTTGACGGAGTAAAAAGAACATCCGGTAATTTATCCGATTCTTTAAGCCCGGAAGGTAAGTTTATTCCACAAACCGAAGATTTATTTTTATATTCTTTCCATGCCGAACCGGAAAGATATCCCCTCACTACACATTCTACGGAAAGGGGTTGTGTTTTTTTAACCCACATTGCCCGGCCCCGGATTGAATCTTTGTATTTTAAAACAGACGGGGGAAATTGGGTTGCATCTATAGTAATAAAATGATTATCGATAATATCCCGGGTAAAAGCAAACCAGAAAGCAGATAACCTGGTCAATACTTCACCTTTATAGGGTATACAGGAAGATAAAATAACATCAAAACAGGAAATTCTATCCGTAGCTATAATTAACAACTTTTGGTCAAAATCATAAAGGTCGCGAACTTTTCCTTTTTTTAAAAATTTCAAATCGGATAATTTAGATTCTCCTAAAACATTTTTTTCTATCATCACCTTATCCTCCTCTTTATATTTCAAACACTGAAAAAAAACCGGATTTAATTTTATCTTTTATTTTTTATAAAGTCAATATTTAAAAACCAATTTTTACATCTCCCCAAATGCCCATTTTATCGTTTTTAATTATGAGTATTCCACTTACTCCGTCTATTTTTCGGGCTAATTCTATCCCTTCTGAAATGTCTTCTTCTGTTTTTACCAAATTTCCAATTGCCGTTGCTGAAGCATCGGATAAAATAGCAGAAGAAGAACTCACCACCACTGCATCTGCTCTTCCTAAACTTAAAGAATGCCCCATTGTTCCGGAAGAAGTACAAATTCCCATGGGAGTCTTTTGAGGAGAAATTTCTATAGCGATTTTTCCTGTAAAAGATGAACTCCCGCTATAAATACCTATCCTCCTGACTTTAATTGTTTTTATAAATATATCCCCTCCGTTTTCTATAATTACTTCCGGAGAATAATTCAATAAATCCCGGCCTACAAATTCAGCTATTGCCCCGGCTACTGCGGCCATAGGCCCTACCCCTGCTTTTTTAGCTGCTTCAGCCATTTTTTCTACAATAAGCGGTGCCTTTTTTTTCAGAGAAACCGGCTTAAGGCTACTTTCAAAAAACGGATTACAGGCAATATATTTTTCTAAAATTAAACGGTACTTAGAAAGAGATTTAAATGCTTTTTTTTCTAAATTTTTTTGCGCCCTAATATATAAATCACTCTCTTTTATTACTACATTACAGGAAACTAAATCTTTATCCTCACACCAATAACGATAAGATTTCATTACAATTATTCCTTTTGTTATAGCTGTTTTTCTAATAATCTATATTTTTTTACTGCTTCGTCATTAATAAAATTGTTCTCTATTCTTTACTAACTATTATTTCAGTAATATTATACACAATAAGCAAATTCTTTCAAGCAAAAAGCAAATTTTTGATTGAAGGATTATTATAAATATGTTATATTCAAATGGAACTTTTAAGTTTATACTGATACTGCCGGGGAGGAACTAATGGCTAAAATGATTTTTAAAAATTATAATGGAAATTACCAGTTAAGCATTCAAAATGCACAGGATTTAGAAAATATTCAAATGCTCGATGAAAGCTGCTGGGTTGCTACCAGCATTCCCATAGATAATATTAATTGTGATGTTCTCTTTGCCAAACATGTAGATAGCGACCATAACGGCCGAATACGCACTGACGAACTAAAGGAAGCTCAGAGTTGGCTTTTTCATTTTCTCAAAAACAGGGAAGACCTGGGTAATGATACCTTAAAACTAAGTAATATAGATACCTCTCATCCGGAAGGACAAAAACTACTTAGTGCCGCCGAATTAATTCTCCACAATCTTGATTCTTCCAACACCGAAAAAATTACCCTCCATCAGGTACAAAATATACAAAAAATCATGGCTAACGGAATAAATAATGGTGACGGTATCATTCCGCCGGAAGCAATAGATGATCCCGATGCTGTACAATTTCTTAAAGTTGTCATTGAAACAATGGGCTCAGTGATGGACGCCAGCAACAAAGTCGGTATTACTCAAAATCATCTCACCGAATTTTTCCAGGAAGCCGAGGCTTATCTTACATGGAAAGCACAGGGTGAAATTGCAGAAGGGGAAAAAACAACTAAAATTATGCCCTGGGGAAAAGATACTCCCCAGGCTTACCAAATAATTACTGCTTTAGACGAAAAAATAGAAGAGTATTTTACACAATGCTCCCTGCTTGACTTTGACCCGCAAGCATCTGAAAAAATAAAAATTCGGCAGGAAGAAATAAATAAGCTTGATTCTACCAATCATGTTGATATAGAATCATGGCTTAAAAACGCTCCTTTAGCTTTACCCGGGACAGACGGTATTCTGGATCTGGAAGGGAAAATCAATCCTGCATACAAAAATTCTTTGTCTGAATTAAAAGAAAAAGTCCTCAAACCTGCTCTGGAAAAATCAATAACCCAGCTGAATCAAAATAAATGGAACAAAGTAAAGGCAATATTTCTTCCTTATCGGGAATGGATGGAAAATAAACAAGGCCCACGGGTAGAAGGATTAGGACGTGATAAGCTCAAAGCTTTTCTTGAGGGGCCTTACAAAGAACAATTGACCCAATTCATGACCAAAGACAAAGCTGTAGCAGAAGAACTGGCTCAGATACACAATGTAGAAAAACTTGTTCTTTATCAAAAATGGCTTTTGGAACTGGCTAACAATTTAGTAAGTTTTTCTCCTATATATAACCCGGACCTTCATTCACTCTTTGAAATAGGCAAACTAATAATAGACAGCAAAGAGTTAACTTTTACCATAAGGGTACCTGATAGACAAAAACATAAAGAGATAGCAAAAAACAGCTATATCTATCTACTTTATGTAGAAGTTAGCCGCAGACAAGACAAAGGAGATAAATTTGAAATCGCTGCAGCAGTAACCAGCGGCGAAGCAGACGGATTGCGAATAGGTAAACGGGGTATTTTTTTAAGTATCGACGGGCAGGAATGGGATGCAGAAGTAGTGGATATTATCACTAATCCCATCAGTCTCTGGGAATCAATAAAAGCACCTTTTCAACAATTATCTAATTTTATAGAAAAACAAATAGATAAATTTAATAAATCTCAGTATACTGCACTAGAAAGCGGTATAGGTAAAAGCTTTTCCAATATGGGAAAACCAAATGCCGGCGGCGGTTCATCAACAGCGATACGGGATTTATTACTGGGGGGAGGTATTGCCATTGCTGCTTTAGGTTCGGCTTTTGCTTATATTACCAAAGCTCTCTCCCAGGTGAAAATCATTCATGTTATTCTTACTATATTGGGAATAGCATCAGTAATCATTATCCCCAGTATTATCATGGGATTCCTGCGGTTACGGCGTAGAAATATGTCCGTTGTTTTGGAAGCATCCGGCTGGGCAATAAATCCGCCTATGCGCCTGACCCGAAAATTAGGAAGGATTTTTACTCATAAAGCATCTTTTCCTAAAGATTCCCGTAAAGAACACCGGGATATTATAAAACGATTTGCGCGAAAATTTGCCGACAGTTCTTTCAGTTTATCCAGACTAGTAATTACCCTTTCAATTGCCCTGCCTTTGCTCTGGTTAGTTATTTGGGTAATTATCCATATCCTTTATTAACCCCTATTATTATACTAGAACTATGACTCTTAAATTGTTGACCGTGTTCAAGAATAAACCACATAAAGCTTGCCACAAACAAAATAACTACAATAAAAATAGTTAAAATTCTATTAATTCCTAAATAAATATTTAAGAAGTAATATAAAGCTAACATACCAAAAAAACTTAAAAATAAATTCATTATCCCCACTTTTTAAAAAAAGTAATGTCAAAAATATTCAATCTCGCCTCAGCGAAGCATGGGTAATTCTTTTATATTTGTATAATTGTAAACTATTTTTTGCTATTCGCAGTCCTTTGTCTTTTAACTTTGTCTTTATTTTTCTGGAGCAAAGCGACAGTCTCGCCGGTCAATAAGGCGGATACCTTGATGTCTTTGTGCTTGTATGTTGTTTTTATCTGTAATCTTTAAACCAATTCAACCAATTAAACTGTCTTTTAACTGTCTTTATATCTTTTGTCTTTAACCAATTCAACCAATAAAACCAATTTAAACTAATTGAACCGTCTTTTAACCGTCTT
>JAGLHV010000190.1 GCA_023143305.1 bacterium
ACATAAAATAAAGATAGTTGCAATCAAAACAAATAATAAGCTTAATACAGCTGTTTTTTTGTTTATTTTTACGGTCCAAAAAAGTAAAAATGCAGGAATTAAATTCAAAAAACCAACAATGGTTAGTATAAAAAAAGAATTAAACCAACGAATCAAAAAAATACTGACTAAAATTCCTCCTGTACTTGTCCCGATTGCATCTAAAATATAAACATACCCGATTTGCACTGACTTTTCTTTATCCAATGAATAAATATCACATCCCAGAACAAATAAAAAACCACAAAGTAAACAAAAAGGCGCAAGTAGAATAAAGCTGGCATAAAACATAGGTAACAAACCGATTATTTCTCCGGGAAGTGTTCCTAATGCCTTAGACAAGAATCTTATAGCTAAAAAAGTAAGCAAAGGGAAAAAAGCAACTAATATTTCTCCCCAAATAAAAAAAAGCAGCTTGTTTTTTATACGAATAACAAAAAAACGACCCAGTCCCCATCCTCCTATACCGACCCAGAAAAGCCACCCGGCTAAGGTAATACCCAGGGAAAGTTCATTACCATAAAAAACAACCATTAATTCCCGCATTAAAATAATCTGGCTTACTATAGAAGTAAAACCAATTAAAATTAATGCTGTTGTAAGTTTTTTTCTCATTATAAAATTATATTTTATCCCAAATAATCAGATTTCAGAAAAGGATTTCTTGATTGGTTTAAAAGAGGTTTTTCGTTCCACACCCCCGATATCTTCTCTCCGCAGAATTTACATTTTCCATTTACTATATTATTCTCTAAAATTTTATAACCCACCCTCTTTATCAATATCTTCCCATCTTTCGGACAATAAGTACTCTCAGCTTTATGCCCCGGGACATTACCGATAAAAACATAATCCAACCCGACATCACGGGCAATCTTATACATTTTTTCTAATTTACTTACCGGGGTAGGAGGCACGTTCTTCAATTTATAAGTAGGGTAAAACCGGGCAAAATGAAGGGGAACGTCTTTTCCTAAATTATCCCTTATCCACACACACATCTTTTTTACAGTTTCCGGGTCATCATTATGAAAAGGAATTAATAAATTAGTAATTTCCAGATGAACATGGTTGGCTTTTAAAATTTTCATGGTTTCCAATACTGTATTTAAGCGCCCCCTGGACATCTTCGAGTAAAATTCTTGTGTAAAACCCTTTAAGTCAATATTAGCCCCATCTAAATATTTAGCTAATTCTTTTGCCGGTTGGGGATTGAGCGAACCGTTGGAATGATATATGTTTTTTACTCCGTGTTTATGGGCAATTTTTGCCGTATCCAGCATATATTCATAAAATACAGATGGTTCCGTATAAGTATAAGCAATAGTAGGACATTTATATTCTATAGCTAATTGTACGGTTTTTTCAGGGGGTAAATAATAATTAACTGTTTCTTCCGGAGGAAATTGTGAAATTTCCCAGTTTTGACAACAGCTACACTGATAATTACAACCGGCAGTAGCGATTGAAAAAGCCATGGTTCCCGGTAAAAAATGAAAAAGTGGTTTTTTTTCAATAGGATCGATATGAACAGCGGTAGGATTGCCATAAACAAGTGAATAAAGCTTTCCTTCTTTATCGGCCTCCCTTACCTGGCAAAAACTTCTCATTCCATTCCGAATCGTACAATTTCTGGGACAAAGAAGACATTGAACGGTTTCTTTATCTATTTTTTTATAAAACATTGCCTCTTTTCGGTTAATAAACCCTTTTTTTCGACTAAAAGAATCTGCCCAAGACATTTGTTTCATTAAATCAATAACTAAAGGAGAAACACTCAAGGCCACCCCACCCAAAAAACAAATTTTACAAAACTCCCTGCGGTCTATTTTTTTCTGTAATTTTTGTAAGATAACTTTATCCATAATATTTCCCAACTTCAAATCTCCAAACATATTTCACTCAATACTTCAATTACACTCAGTACAGATTAGCTAAACAACTATAAACTTCTAAAATTTTCACCTTATAACTTCGTCGCAATATTTGTTTTTTTATCTATTGTAGGGTTTAAATCATTGAGCCCGTTCTTTCTGTTTTCTTTTATACTAAAACAGTTGACACTTTTTTATATGGACTATCGACTGTGAACATGGGCTACTTCTTAATCATTTTCGACAGCCAAATACTTAGTTCATATAAAATTATCATAGGCAAAGAAACCATAAGCTGAGTAAAAACATCAGGCGGAGTAAGTAAACCTGAAACAATAAAAATCACTAAAATAAAATGTTTTCTTTTTCGGGCTAAAAATTGAGGAGTAACTAAACGAAATTTAGTCAAAAACAAAATAATTAAAGGGGTCTGAAAAACAACAGCAAAAACAAGCAAAAACATACCCACAAAAGAAATATACTTTCCTACGGATATCATCGGAAAAATATTCGGACCGCCGAAACCCAGCAGAAATTTTAAACTAACCGGTAATACTACTCCATAAGCAAATATCCAGCTTATAATAACCAAAAAAAAGGAAATAAGAGTATAAAGTAAGACAAAATTTTTTTCCTGCGCTTTTAATCCGATAGAAATAAATTTCCATACCTGGTATAAAATAACCGGTAAAGATAAAAAAACTCCGCCCCATACAGACAACTTTAAATAAGCAATAAAAACTTCTACCGGGCTAATAAAAACTAATTTCCCCACCGGTTTAACCAGCAAACCCATTAACCGCTCAGTATTCAAATATACTACTATCGAACTAATACCGATAAAAACCAGGCAAACAATAATCCTCCGGCGAAGTTCTTCTAAGTGTTCAATAACTGTAAATTTATTTTCCACTTATGCAAAATCCTTAATTTTTTTTATCCTCTTTCGGTTCTTCCTGTTTTTTATCTTCCGTTTCTTCAAAATCGCTTTTAATTTCTTTCCCTGCTTTTTTAAACTCCCTAATTGCCCGGCCTAATGCTTTTCCTATTTCAGGCAACCGTGATGCCCCAAAAAGAAGCAAGGCAACGACTAAAACAACCAGTAATTCTCCCATTCCGATTCCAAACATTTATTGGTACCTCTTTTTATTTCTTCCCTCTTATGTCAATTAAAGGAACAGATCCTTCTCCCAACATTGTTTGAGGTAAGGTTCCATCCCATTTTTTTATCCATTCCAAAGCGATAATATCTTTGTTTACGGTTTGCCTCAACAGTCTTTGCTTGGTTGCCTGTGCCTCTGCTTGAAGAATTAATCTCTCTTTTTCTTGCTGAGCCTGTTTCTTTTTGTATTCAGCTGTTTTTATTTTCTGTTCTTCAATCTGTTTTTGTTCTACTATCTTGTTAAACTCCACGCTTAAATCTATATTGACTAAATTTACATTTTCTATTGTAATATTATAGCCAACCATTTTAGCCCTTAATAACTCAGTTATTATCCCTTTTAATTTTTCTCTTTCCACAATAATTTTCTCTACAGGAAACTGTGCGGCACCTATTTT
>JAGLHV010000191.1 GCA_023143305.1 bacterium
AAATTTCACTTTCCTTTTTAAAAATACTGGCAATTTGTTCTATTTTTTTTATTTTACCAAAAGCACTATTTATTGCTTTATCCGCATTTAATTTATCTTTATCCCAAACTGTAATTTCCACAAAAGTTCCCATTAAAGAAGTATCCTTTTTGAGCTTAACCTCTCTACAGCCCAAAAAACAAAAAACAATTATTCCACACCCGATAACAAATATATTCTGTTTTTCTTTAAGAAAACTTAATTTCAGCCTCATTTTGATTTTTTTTCTTTTTTACTTTTTATTATTTTTTTCTATATTACCAGATTAATTTCATTTCCACACTTCTTACATTTATTTTTATCTACGTCTAATACTTTTACCTGCAAACCATCCCTGCGTACAAGAATTTCCTTACAGAAAGAACAATAAGTATCTTTAGGTTTATTGTCCTCTACATAAACAAATCTCATCTTTTTTTTCGCAATATCCCTGGCTTTTATTAAAGTACTTAAAGGGGTCACATCTTTTACCATTTCATAAGCAGGAAAATAACGCAAAAAATGTAGAGGAATCCGGGGATTTAAAGAATAAAGCCAGTCAACTAAAGCTTCTATTTCCTCTTCTGAATCATTTAACTCCGGAATAAGTAATACATTTACTTCTAAATGCACACCACTTTTTACTGCTAATTCTATACTTCTTAACACATCATCGAGATTTCCGCCACAAACCCGCTTATAAAAATCATCATTAAAAGATTTGAGACCAATACTTAAGGCATCAACATATAATAAAATGTCCGCCAAGGGTTTTTCATTAATAAACCCATTAATCAGTAAAACATTTTTTAAATTATGCCTGCGGGCTTTAACTATTGCTTCCATCAGATACTCAAAATTAATCATAGGTTCATTATAATCATAAGCAATCCCAAACGAAAGAAATTGTTTGGCTAAAATAACAGCTTCATCAGCAGAAATCTTATGAGTGGGAACATCGTCTATACTTACCCGGGAAATCTTACTCTGATTACAAAATTTACAACGCAGATTACAACCCACTGTTCCTAAAGAAAGAATTTTTTTTCCCGGATGAAAATGATAAAGATGTCTTTTTTCTATCGGTTCTATATAAGAAGCAGTAAATTCCTCATAAATAAACGAATACAACTTACCCTTTTCGTTTCTTCTAACCCGGCAAAAGCCTTCATGGCCCTCAGGAATAATACATTTATGAGGACATAACAAACATTGCACTGCATTTTCTACTTCCTCGCTTTGGGTATAATATAAAGCTTCCTTCATATCCCCTCCTTACTTAAACATTATTAATCAATTAAGCTTAAAAACTAAGATAAAAATTGTGTTTGTGCTGAAACATTTACGGAAAAGATACTTTTTGTAGGACATTTTTCCACACACATACCACAATTATTACATTTGTCGTAATCAATAATGGCTAAATTATCTTCCAATCGTATCGCTCCCCTGGGACAAACTTTAACACAAATACCACATCCTATACATCCTTTTTTACAGTTTTCACGCACTATTTTCCCTTTATCTCTTGAACTGCATAAAATATAAACTCGCTGCCTTTCAGGGATAAGTTTAATAATCCCTTTAGGACAAGCCGGAACACAAAGACCGCAGCTCCTACATTTTTCCCGGTCAATAATAGGAATCCCCTCATCCATTTTAATTGCTCCAAATGGACATACCCGCATACAAGTTCCTAAACCCAAACAAGCCCAGGCACATTCCTTGCTTCCTTCCGACATTAAATTTGCTGCAGTACAATCTTCTATTCCTTCATAATTAAATCTGTCTTTGCTAATTCCCTCTTTCCCCTGACAGAGAACAACAGCTACAGTATTTTCTTTTATTTTTGCTTCTCTTCCTAAAACATCACTAATCTGATGAACGACTGTTTCTCCTCCCAAAGCACATTTTTCTATATCCGTCTTTTCTTCCACACATGCTGCAGCATAACCGGCACAACCGGCAAATCCACAAGCACCACAATTTGAACCGGGTAAAATCTGTAAAATTTTCTCTTCTGTAGGATCTCTTTTTACTGCTAATTTCTTTCCGATAAAAGCTAATCCCAAACCAAAAAATAAACCAATCCCACCCAGAAATAAAATAGAATTTAATATCATTTTTATCCTCAGATACTTCACTATATATTTAATCAACTTCCAGTACTAAATTATAATCCAAACAGCCCTTTAAATCCCAGAAAAGAAAGAGACATTAAACCGGCTATAAAAAAAGATATGGGATACCCTTTCAAAGGTTCGGGTACAGGAGCCAGTTCAACCCTTTCTCTGATATAAGAAAAAAGCACAATAGCTATAGTATACCCCGCTGCTACACCCCAGGTATATATTAAACCTCTGATAAAACTGAAATTATAGTCAATATTTAAAAAAGCAACGGCTAAAATAGCACAATTAGTAGTAACTAAAGGTAGATAAACCCCTAAAGCTCTGTAAAGCCCGGGGAAAAATTTTTTCATAAATATTTCTTCCAGCTGAACCAGGGAAGCAATAACAATAATAAAAGTTGCCGTTCTTAAAAATTCTAATTGCAAAGGTATTAAAACATAATAATAAAGAATCCAGGTTACCATAGAGGCCATGGTCATCACAAAAAAAACCGCTGCACTCATTCCCAGGGAAGCCTTTATTCTACCGGACACGCCAAAGAAAGAACAAAGTCCCAGAAAACGGATAAGTAAAATATTATTGATCAGTAATGCCGATATAAATATACCCAGTAAATTTACTTCTTCCATTTCTTGCCTCTCTTCTTTAATGTTAATATTAATTACTTATATTTTTGCCTGTACCAGTTTAAGACTCCTATTAAGAAACCAATAGTAATAAACCCACCCGGGGGTAAAATCATTATTAATGCCGGATAGGAAACAAAATTACCCAACCCAAAAACAGTCCCACTTCCCAGTAATTCTCTAATCATTCCTATTATCGTAATTACCAGGGTAAAACCTAATCCCATTCCTAAAGCATCTAATAGGGAATAAAATATATTATTCCGGTAGGCAAAAACCTCTGCTCTGCCTAAAATAATACAATTAACTACAATTAACGGAACAAAAACCCCCAGGCTCTTATGTAAAGGAGGATAATATGCTGCCATTAAATAATCAGTTACGGTAACAAAAGTAGAAATAATAATAATAAAAACAGGGATACGCACCCCGTCCGGAATAAATTTTCTAAAAAGAGAAACTACCAGATTAGAGCCTACTAAAACAAACAAAACAGCGATGCCCATTCCTAAACTATTTATTGCTGTTGCCGAAACCGCTAATAAGGGACATAACCCCAGCAATAAAATTAAAACCGGATTTTCTTTTATAATGCCTTTAGTAAACTCATTCCACCTGATCATCTTTATCTTCTTTCCTTAAATAATAATTTTCATTTAACCAATTTAAACATTTTTTACTTC
>JAGLHV010000192.1 GCA_023143305.1 bacterium
AGGCGGATGATGCGGAATCTATAATATTCTTAAATATCAATAAATTCCTGCTTCCGCAGGAATGACAATAAAAGGAAAAAGGTTGTTTTGCAGAACTCTTAAAAATTCAGAAATAAAGGAGGGGGAATTATGCGTACAGGCAATCCGGCTTTAAAATCTAATGTTTTTACTTCTGCTGCTTCTTTTGGTTCAGCAGAGGTGATGAGTATTCAGGGAACAGTAAACAAAACAATGTTTTTACTTTTACTTACCCTGGTTAGTGCTTCGTGGGTATGGAGCAATGCCGCCCAGTGGATGCCGTTTATGTTTCCGTTGGTTATTGGTGGGTTCATTGTAGCCTTAATAACAATTTTTAAAAAAGAATGGGCAATGATAACTGCACCTGTTTATGCAGTAGTAGAGGGACTGTTTTTAGGGGTCATTTCAGCTTTTATGGAAAGGGCATATCCCGGTATTGTTATTCAGGCAGTAGCTTTAACTTTTGGTACATTATTTTGTTTGCTTATTGCTTATAAATCAAAGTTGATTGAAGTTACTGATAATTTTAGGCTTGGCGTGGTTTCGGCAACAGGAGCTATAGCGTTAATATATTTTGTTACGATTATTTTGGGTTTTTTTGGTATTCGAATGCCTTTTATCCATGAAAGCGGACTTATTGGCATAGGATTCAGTTTGTTTGTAGTGGTGATTGCTTCCCTTAATCTGGTGCTTGATTTTGACTTCATTGAAAAGGGAGCAGAATCAAATGCACCCAAATATATGGAATGGTATGCAGCATTTGGATTAATGGTTACTCTTATCTGGCTTTATCTTGAAATGTTGAGGTTGTTAAGTAAAATGAGAAGGAGATAATCCTATTTAAGATAATATTAAATCTAAAGAAAAGGGGTAATAACAGTGAAAACAAAAGTGTTGTTTATTCTTACAATTTTTTTTGCAATGGCAATTATCAGTGCTTGCAGCAGAAGTGATAAAACAACCGAAGAGATGCAAAAAAAAATGGAAGTAAGATGTGGTATCCGAAATGCACCGGATTTTATTCCTGCACCAGGTACGGAATAATATGATATAATATTAAATCAGTTTTTAATCTTATAAAAAGGAGAATTAAAATAACATAATGGATTACCGGATTTTACACGTAAATACAGCAAATACCTGGAGGGGTGGAGAACAACAGGTAGTTTATCTGGTTGAAGGGTTACAATCAAGAGGACACAATAATTTTGTTGTCTGCCAACCAAAAAGTGTTCTGAGGGAAAAATTATTTTCTTCGAAAACACCTGTTTTCCCCTTAGCAATGCACGGAGAGTGGGACTTAATTGCGGCTATTAAATTAGCCATGATTATAAAAAAAAATAATATCCAAATTCTTCATCTGCATACTGCACATGCTCATACATTAGGATTGTTAGCGGCAAAATTTAATCCCGCTTGTAAGGTAATTGTATCCCGCCGGGTTGATTTTCATATTCATTCCCGGTTCAAATATAAAAGGGGAATTAATAAAATAATTACCGTTAGTGAAAGAATCAGGCAGGTACTGATAGAAGATAAAATAGACGCAGAAAAAATTGTTGCTGTACATAGCGGGGTTGATTTAGAAAGATTTAATGGAATAAAAAGCAACGGTTATATTTATAAAGAATTCAAACTTGATGGTAAAACCCCTATAGTAGGAATTGTGGCTGCTTTAGCTCCTCATAAAGATCATCAGAACTTTTTATATGCAGCCGGAAAGTTAAAAGAAAAATATCCTAGGGTAAAGTTTTTAATCGTAGGAGAAGGAGAATTAAAACAAGATTTAAAAATTTTAACCCGGCAGCTGGGACTGGAAAAAGAAGTAATTTTTACCGGCTTTAGAAAGGATTCTTTAGAAATTATATCAACCTTTGATGTTTTTGTTTTAAGTTCTTGTCTGGAAGGAATGGGTAGTGTTTTACTGGAAGCAATGGCTTTGGCTAAACCTATTGTTGCAACCAGAACCGGTGGCATTCCGGAAGTTGTTTTAAACGGAGTAACCGGTATTCTTGTTTCTCCGGGAGATTCCGGAGAATTAGCAAATGGGATTATGCAATTGCTTGGAGATAATGCTTTAGCTAAAGAGATGGGTCTAAAGGGAAAGGAAAGAGTAAAAGAATTTAGTAAAGATAAAATGGTAGAAAAAACCGAAGGGATATATAAAAAAATAATGAGTTAAGACAAAAACTTAATCTTTCTTCAATTGTCAAGAAAAAAAATGGCAATCAAAAAAAAACAAAGGGATTATGACTTGTTTTATCCATTAAAAAATAGTAAAATAAATTGTATTAATTTAAAAATAAAAGCTTTTGATAAATTCTGGAAAGGGGAGATTATGCAGAAATATTCTTTTGATGCTGTTATTTTTGACTTGGATGGTGTCGTTACTAAAACAGCCCTTCTACATTCTGAAGCATGGAAAGAAACTTTTGATCAATATTTACAACAAAGAAAAAACAAGAACAATAAACCTTTTCGCGAGTTTACCCATGAGGATGATTATCTTCCTTTTGTTGATGGTAAACCTAAATACGAGGGGGTTAAGAGTTTTTTTCAATCACGCGGAATTAATATTCCCTTTGGTGACCCCTCCGATACTGCCGATAAAAATACTATTTGTGGTGTTGGCAATAAAAAAAATATTCTTTTTAGACAATTACTTAAAAAAAGGGGAGCAGAGACTTATCCTAGTACCATTCAATTTATAAAAAATCTGAAGGAATCAGGCATCAGAGTAGGGGTTGCTTCGTCTTCGAGAAATTGTGAAACCATTCTGGAATCCGTAGGTTTAGAAAAATTGTTCGAGACAAGAGTTGACGGGGTAGTTTCTGCACAACTTAAGCTTAAAGGTAAACCGGAAGGAGATATTTTTGTTAAAGCGTCACGTAATTTAAATGCCGTCCCATCCAAAACTGTTATAGTGGAAGATGCTATTTCAGGAATTCAGGCAGGAAGAAACGGAGGATTTGGATTGGTTCTTGGTGTAGCAAGGAACAATAATGAATCTGAGCTTATTGAAAACGGGGCAGATATTGTAGTTAGCGATTTAGCAAAAATAAGCATGGAATATATTGAAAAGTGGTTTCACCGCAAGCCGTTATCTTTACCTTCTTTTTTAGAAAGCAACAAAGAAACAATAAATAATTTATCCGAAAACAGAACGAATGGAAAAGATGTAATTATTAATTCCCACTATAATCACAATAATATATCCACCCTTTTTAACAAAAAAAAAGTTGTATTTCTGGATTATGACGGCACTTTGACTCCCATTGTAGAACGGCCGGAACTGGCTGTTTTGTCATCGGAAATGAGAGCGGCGATAAAACATCTTGCTGAAAAATATACTGTTGCTATTGTTAGCGGAAGAATGAGAGAAGATGTAGAAAAACTTGTTGGAATTAAGGGGATTTTTTATGCAGGAAGTCA
>JAGLHV010000193.1 GCA_023143305.1 bacterium
ACTTCTTTAATTCCTGCATTTAAATTAATTGAAAATCCGAAGATAATGATTGAAAAAGTAAATGGACAAGGATATGTAGAATACGATTTTGCAGTTGTACGGGAAAAAACTAAAACTTGCCGTAATATAAATGAGGCCAATTTTAAAGAACTTGTTGAATTGATTTTTAGTATGTGGAAAAAAAGAATCTTTTTCCCGGGGAAAATTTTTATTCAAAACTTCGGTATTAATAAAGAGGGAAGCATTGTTTTAAAGGATTTGGGGGTTGTAAAGCCGGATTCAATTTATAAAGATAATTTTATTTTATATTTGCGCGGTTTGGATGTAATTAATAATTTTAATCCATTGAACGCTTTTAGTAGAGATAAAAAATTAGTAAAAGAAAACATATTATCATGGATAAAGTGCTATTTAAGGTTATTTATATATAATTCTTTCTTTGTAAAAATATGGGTTAAAATTGAAATAGAAAATGTAAAGGAATATTTAGATGATTTTTTAAAAAAGCATTCAATTAAAAAAGATGAAAAAGGCCGTTTAGGGAATTTATTATTTATTCCTGCCTCTTTAGCGTTTCTGATAAGTATAGCCGCATTTGTTATGGGATTTAGTACACCTACTGCCGTAACAGGATTACTATTTGGAGAGGTGTTTGAAATTTTTGGTTTGTTAACGATGATCACTTTGTTTGCCGGTAAAGTAGAGTTTATTCCTGGGGATTTAACCAAAACGAACTTATCCGATGATAAGGTGACTGTATTATTGGAAAATAAATATAATCTTGATAAAAACCAAAAATTGATTTTGAAGGCAGTTATCAGCAACGGTTTTGTTCGGTTTAATAGCGATATACTTAGACTTAACCAAAGAATATCATCTATGCCGGATAGTACTATGAATATGAAAATAAGACAGCTTAAGGAGATAGGATTGATAGTGGTACCGACAAAAGACCGTTATATTTTAAGCAGAAGCTTAATCGATGATTTGATAGAATTCCGATTAATATCTGATGAATTGTACAAAGAATGGATAGATGTTGTAAATATAGAAGAGGTGTTTAACAAATTTGTCTATCCTGAAGGGATAAGGGATAAAAGTAATCGCATAGAAGGAGATCCATTAACCGGTCAGGATAGGGATTTAATGCTTTTAATTTTAGAGCCTGTTAAAAAAAATGGTGTTTTTGGTCCGGAGGAATTAAGGAACAAATATAGTTTTTTAAAGAAAAAATATGATATATACCAATTTCAGCATATAATTAGTCTTTTGACGGAAAGCAACGTGTTGTATAGTTCCGTAAGGGCGCGTTATTTATTAAGCAGTGATTTCGTAGAAGCGTTGAATGAAAAAGGTCTTATAGATAAGGAGATTTATGATAAACATATAATAATTTTAAAACAGGAGAAATTGTTTAATCAGTTTTCCTATGAAAATGACCTTGGGCAGAAAACAAAAGGAAATAGATTAGCTGATGAAGACAGAAAATTTACAATAAGTCTCATGGAAGTAATCTCTGAGATAGAGGGTCCCTTTGACTCAGAAAAACTGGTTGCATTATTTATCAAAAAAGGTAGTAAATATGCTGACAAAAAACCTTTGAATATATTGCTGAGTAATTTAGTAAATGCCGGTATTTTAGATAGGCCGGTGTCTAACAGGTATTTGTTTAGCAGAAAATTTATCAATTCCTTATTTGAGGCTAATTTTATTGATGAATTTATAAAAGACAAATGGGATAATTTATTGGTTCGGGAAAATGAATATAAAAGGTTAGGAAAAAATAGAGAAGAAGGATGGACGAGTTCTGTGTTAAAAGTTCTTGATGTTATTGTTAATAAAAATTTAGAGCAGTTTAAATTATCAGATATTTCAAAAGAATTGCCTGATATGCCAATGAGGACACTAAGAAAATCTTTGGGTGTACTTGGCGGGATGAAAATTATTAAATATGAACTTAATGTAGGTTATTCTGTTAATGAAATAATAGAAAATATTCAAAACAGGGTAATTGTTGTTGAAATGGAAAATAAAGCGGATTTGGAACAGGATTTTAGAGAAGGCGTGGAAAAAAATGAGAAGAAAGGAATTGAGCTGGTTAGAAAGAAAGTGCCAGGTTATGATGAGAGTAAGGTCTTATTTTATCTGCTTGAGGGATTAACCCAAGAGGAAATAAAATTAAAAGGTTTTTCTTCAGCGGGCTTGATTAGAATAAATAAAGTGCTTACAGAAGCAGGATGGTTAAGAAGAGGTGAAAAGCGCATGTTAAAACCTACTGATGCTGCAAAGGAGCTTGTTGGTCAATCATCAGAAGATATTATAGTGGGATCAGAGATAGAACAAATACTTATTAATATAGGATTAGTGACTACGAATGAAGACAATATTAAAAAAGTAGAAATATTATTAGAAAATAATTTACCGGTAAGGGCAGCTATCATTGAAAATAAATCATTAAAAACACTGCAAGAAAGAATTGAAGTAATTAAAAGAATTAGACTCAAAAATGGAAAGACAGCAAATTACCAGACGCTCATATATTATCCAGCTAAAAAAATAGAATTAATAGAGGAAATTATTAGAAGGGCTGACAAAAAGAAGATAGATGTTTCTTTTAAAGAGATTAAAGACTTGATATTAGTTAGGGGAGAAAAAGGTTTTCTGGAGGACTTAAATAAGTTTGTTAATTCAACAGCAATTAATGGAAAGAAAAAACCGGTGGATTCAGAAATTAAAGCTGAAAGGGAAAGAATAGGCAATGAATTATTAAAAGCAGCATTAATATGGCCGAAAAAATTTTGTGAACTTTTTGAAGAAATTGAAAAAAAGAAACTTGTTGAAGAAAAAACAGAAGAATTTGTTAAGATTCTTTACAAATCTCCTAAATGTTTTGAAATACTTTTAATTTTAGAAAAGGTTATGCCTGTTTCCAAAGAAGAAGCAATAATAAAACTTAAAGAAAAAGGGGAAGCCATAAAAGAAGTATTTCTTGTAAATTCAGGAAAAGGGATCTCTTTCGAAGATGCTTTACCCGGAATAGAGAACGATTTATTTGATGCATTTATAAGAAATGATAACGGGGAGATTGTATTATTGGGAAAGGTAGGAAATAAAAGGAAAAAAGATGATAAGAGATTCATATCTGCCCTTGGCTATAATCTAAAATCGTTAATGGAAGCTACGTTAGAGATAACAGATGCGGTATTAAATCCACAGAATATGATGAATATGTTTCTTGGGGAGAAGAAAGAAGGAGAAGGAAAAAGAGAATACGAATTTGATGTATCAGACATATCAAAAGACAGAAGTGACAAAATAATAGCAAAGATACCGAAAGAATTTTTAGCGCAGACAGGAACAAAAGAAGTACAAGTAAAAGGAACCACCAGAGAAGATTTGGTAAGTACCGAAAAAATGTGGGC
>JAGLHV010000194.1 GCA_023143305.1 bacterium
ATCTGGCCGTTACTTCTAATTTTAAGAGATATAGAACTTTCTATATTTCCTCAGGTGTTTTCAGTAATTTTAACAATTATTTTTTTTAATATCATAAGTATCAAATCATTGCTTCGAAACAAGGCATTATTAGTAAGTAAAACCTTTATCGGCCTTTCCAATATTTTTCTTATTACATTATTAATCTATTATACCGGGGGATATAAATCAAATTTGTGGATAATGTTTATTTTCCCTTTAATTACCATAAGTTTAATTTGCACAAAAAAAACATTACTACTGGCCACTTTAGCAATAAGCACTATTCTGGTTTGCTTTCATCTTGGAGAAATAAAAAGTTTACAGGCCACACATTTTGGTTGGTTGCTATTGAAAATAAGCATATTTTTCGTAATCGCTACTCTTTTTAAAAAAGTAGTAGACCTGGAAAAGAACTACGAAATTAAATTTAAAAATAAAAGCCGGGAACTATATAAAAGCAAAGATTACATTTCCAATATAATCGAGGGTATGCTTGATTGCTTAATTGTAGTAGACCCTGATAATAAAATAAAAACAGTCAATCCGGCAACTTTAAACTTGCTGAAATATGAAAAAGATGCTCTTATCGGACAGCCGGCAAATATTATTTTTAGTAATAAAACATTTTTAGATGAATCGCTATTAAACAATTTATCCCGAAAAGGAGCGATCAGAGATTGTGACCTGACTTTTTTAACAAAAAAAAACGAGGAAATACCTGTCAACTTTAATGCTTCTACAATAACCGATGAATCAGGCAAAATAACAGCAATTGTGGGAATCGCCAGAGATATGCGTACAATAAAAGCGTTAGTTAAGGATCTGCGAAAAGCAGAAAAAGAAATTAAAGAATACAGCATTTCTCTTGAAAAAAAAGTAGAAAAGCGAACTAAAGAAATAGAATCGCTTATGGCTGAAGAAAAAAGCAAAATGGAGTCAATGGTAAAAAGTATGATCGAAGGAGTAATTATGACTAACGAAGAAGGAAAATTAATTTTTCTTAATCCCATGGCTAAAAAACTAATTGGAATACCCTCTGATTCCGATTCACAGGAAAAGAAAACCCATCAATGGAATAAATTCAAAAACTTATACTTATCCGGATTATATTCTAAAATAATTAGTTCTTCCCCTATTACTAAAGAGATAAAGTTATCCCCACCCGCCAATACTCATCTAAAAGTAACTCTTTCCCAGGTTAAAAATCATAAAGAAGAAAAATTAGGAATAGTAACTTTGCTCAGAGATATTACTAAAGAAAAAAATTTAGAACAAATGAAAATGGAATTTATCTCCATCATTTCTCACGAATTACGTACTCCCTTAACTAATATGAAAGGTTTTGCTTCTATTATGTTAGATGAAATATCCGGAAAAATTAATAAAGAACAGAGAGAATATTTACTCATTATTGAAGATAGTATCCATCGCTTAGCAAGAATAATATCTAATCTCCTGGATTTATCCAGAATTGAAACAGGAAGAATGCAATTGAATAAAATAACTTTAGATCTTCCCCCTCTTGTGGAAAAAGTGGTTACCTCTTTTAAATCCGAAACCAGTAAAAAAAATATTACCCTCAATACCGATTTTCCCCTTACTTTACCTCCTATATACGCAGATTCTGATAAAATTACTCAGGTCTTTACCAATTTAATCGGAAATGCCGTCAAATTCACCCCGGTTAATAAAAGTATCACTATTTCTATCCGGGAAAAAAATGATTTAATAGAAACAACCGTTCAGGATACCGGAATAGGAATAGCACCTGAAAATTTTAATAAAATTTTTGAAAAATTTAAACGAATTAACCAAAACAACGATACTTTTTTCCAGGGAGCAGGATTAGGACTGCCGATAACCAAAGATATTATCCAATTGCATTCCGGTAAAATACAGGTAGAAAGTCAATTAGGAAAAGGCACTAAATTTATCTTTACCCTGCCTAAATATAAGCCCGGTATTTTTACCTCTGAAATTCAACCTTTTTCTGCCACAACAGATAAGGGAGAAAAATCAAAACCAAAAAAAATTCTTTTAGTTGATGACGAGCCGGGGGTAGTAAGGTCATTACAAATCAGATTGGAAAATGACAATTACCAGGTTGTGACCGCTTATAACGGGGAAGAAGGATTAGCCAAAGCAAAAAAAGAATTTCCCGATGTTATCATCTTAGATGTCCTTATGCCGAAAATGAATGGATATGAAGTTTGCCAGGAATTATGGAAAGATGACAAAACTCATTTTATTCCCATAATTATGCTCACTGCTTTAGGCCAGATTAAAAATAAATTAACCGGTTATACTTCCGGTGCTTCTGAATACCTTGTCAAACCTTTTGATTATGAACTATTGTCTCAAAAAATAAAAAAGATACTTGATATCCATTAATCATAAAAAGAAATCGAAAAATTTTATTTAAAAGGAAAAAGAGTGAAACAAAAAATATTAATTATAGATGATGAAGTTCACATAGTTGAATTTATTGAAAAATATCTACTGAGCAAAGGTTTTACTGTTTCCACTGCTTTTGGGGGGAAAGAAGGATTGATTAAAGCCAAAGAAGAATTACCTGATTTAACTTTACTGGATATACGCATGCCCGAAAGGAATGGTTTAACTATATGCAAAGAATTAAGGCAGAACGAAGAAACTCATTCATTGCCTATTATTATGTTAAGCGCTAAAACTTCTTATGACGATAAAATTGAGGGTATAAAAGCAGGTGCGGATGATTATATTACTAAACCTTTCGATTTACAGGAATTATTACTAAGAATAGAAAAAATTCTTTATTATTCCTCCATAAAAAAAGAAAGTAATCCTTTGACCGGTTTACCGGGAAATCATTCTATTGAACATGAAATCAACAATAAAATAAACAAAAATTTAAAATATGCAGTCTGTTCCATGGATTTAAATAATTTTAAAAGCTATAATGATAAATACGGGCATTTAAAAGGTAATAGGCTTATCTGTCAGACAGCAAAAATAATAAACAAAGCTATAAGTAAGGAAGGAACTTTTGATGACTTCATTGGCCATCCCGGCAGAGATAAGTTCATCATAATAACCACACCTAAAAAAGCAGATAATATATGTTCTTCCATTATTGAAGATTTTGACCAGAGTGTTTTTTCTTTTTATGCCCCGGAAGATATAAAACAAGGCTTTTCCGTTGTCTCTATAGCAATCGGCATAGCAACTAACCAATACCGTCAATTCACCAATCCAATTGAAGTATTATCTGTCGCCGAAACAGTAAAACGATATGCTCAAAGTTTTAAAACAAGTACTTATAAAAAAAATGAACGAACAAAATAGGAATATAAATAGACCAACCCACTTTTTAGAATTTCGGATTTATTCTTTGTCTTTGTCTATGGACTATCG
>JAGLHV010000195.1 GCA_023143305.1 bacterium
AAAAGAAATGTGGACTAAAGAAAGTTTGCAAGACAAGTTAAAGGAAAAATTAGCCGGTTACAATTTCATCATTGCTTCCAATCGTGAACCCTATGTTCATGAATATAAAGCGAAAAAGATTAAATGGATAAAAGCAATTAGTGGATTAACTATTGCTATGGATCCGGTAATGCAAGTTGTCGGGGGAACATGGGTAGCTTATGGTAGTGGTGATGCCGATAAAGGGGTAGTAGATGAAAACAACCGGATTAAAGTTCCACCTTATAATCCGGCATATACCTTAAAGAGAGTCTGGTTGAATAAAGAGGAAGAAAATGGATATTATTACGGATATTCCAATTCTGCCCTTTGGCCTATGGCCCACATTGCTTATCAAAAACCTGTTTTTAATATTTCCGATTGGGAATATTATAAAAAGGTAAATAATTATTTTGCACAGTCAATTATGGAAGAAATGAAAGGGGAAAAGTCTTTTATCTGGCTGCAGGATTATCATTTAACCCTTTGCGGTAAATATATAAAAGAAAAATTTCCCGATACAATTGTTTCTTTGTTTTGGCATATTCCCTGGCCCAATCCGGAAGTTTTTCGTATTTGTCCGCAAAGAAAAGAAATTTTAGAGGGGCTGCTTTCCTGTGACCTTTTAGGATTTCACCTGAGATATCATTGTCATAACTTTCTCTATGCTGCCGAACAGGAGTTGGAAGCAAAGGTCAACTGGGAAGAAATGAGTGTAACTTATCAAGGTCGTAAAACATTGATTAGAGCTTTTCCCATTAGTGTGGATTTTGAAGCGATAAATCAAAAAGTAAGTTCTCCTGTCTCCGGCAAATTAGTAGAAGAACTTCCTCAGCAAATAGGGCCGTATTATGAAATTCTTGCTCTAGGTGTTGACCGGATAGATTATACCAAAGGAATTATAGAGCGAATAAAAGCAATCGACCGCTTTTTAGAAAAATATCCTCAATATCAGGGTAAATTTTTATATTTACAAATCGGTGCACTTTCCCGAATGCACATAAAAAGTTATAAGCGTTTATTTGAAGATATCCAGAGTCTTATTGAAGAAATCAACTGGAAATACAGGTCCGGTAATTGGTATCCGATTTTGTTTACCAACGAGCGATTAGATTATCTGACCCATTTAGCTTACTATCGTGCCGCAGATTTAATGTTAGTTAGCTCACTGCACGACGGAATGAATTTAGTAGCTAAAGAATTTGTTTCTGCTCAGGTGGATTTAAAGGGTGTTTTAATTTTAAGTCCGTTTACCGGAGCGGCAAGAGAACTGAAAGAAATAATATCGGTTAACCCCTATGATACGGAAACCTTTGCCGATGCAATAAAAGAGGGGATTGAGTTATCCTCGGAAGACAAAAAAACCCGTATGCAATCAATGCGTGATTTAATCAAAGAAAATAATATTTATAAATGGACAGGAGATTTTATTTCGGAATTAGTTAAACTCTAAATCGCTCAAAAGAAGTTAAAGATCCCCCAAGGAAAATTCATACCAAAGAAAATCTCTTCCAAAAAAAGTGTTGATACCAACTAAAAAAATAAAAAAGTTGACAGGAATCCTTTTGTTTTTTATAATAACGTGTTGTGATTTTTTGAAAATTTGAAAACAAGATTTGGGGGTCAGGTCTTTACATTTACAAAAAATTATCTTTTTAAAAGGAGGAGTACATTGAAAACCATTACGAGAGTAGTGATGTTATTATTCATGTGCAATTTATTTATGCCATGTGTATTTGCCAGCGAAGAAGGGGGTATAACAGAGTTAGCTCTTTTTGGAGAAGAAGACCTGGTAGTAACTGCAGCCCGGTATGAACAGAAAGTAAGTGAGGCACCGGCAATTATTGAGGTAATAACAGCTGATGAGATTAAGAAAAGCGGCGATACAAATTTAATTGATGTGTTAAAGCACTTGCCGGGAGCTGTTGAATTGCTGGCTATGTCAGGACGTGTAAATTTAATTCTTAGAGGACAAGATTCCGGAGCAATTAAGTTTATGATTGATGGTCATCCGATCAATCAGCTTATGTACGGTGATTTTGACAATTGGTGCAAAATCGATTTAGATATAGTCAAGCAAATAGAAGTGATAAGAGGTCCGGGGTCGGCATTGTATGGTACGGATGCGTTTAGTGGGGTAATTAATATAATCACCAAAAAAGGTAGTGACATAAATGGAGTAGAGGTTAACATCAAAGGTGGAAGTTTTGAAACCGGAGGTGGAAGTATTCTTATTGGCAATAAGATTAAAGATGATTTAACTTATAAACTTTTTTTTCAGCATACAAAAAGCGATGGTCCGGGTTGTAACTTGGAATACGATATTTTACAGGGGACACCTTATACACTATGTCCGGGTAAGATGAATGAAGAATTTGAAACAACCACTCTGAACTTTGGGGTAGAAGATCCTGATTTTTATCTGCGTGGTATGTATTTAAAATCGTCAAAAGAACAGTTGATTGGTTCTATGTTTGCTTTGATAGACGAGTGTGAGGTATCCACCGATGAATTCTTTATTGAAGGGGCATATGTTTTTAGAGTCAATGAAAAGACAGCTTTTACCCCCAAAATATATTATCATTATTGGGACAATATGCAGCTATACGGAGATGTTGTGCCCGAGGGCTATTATACGATCGTCCCTTCTATGCCTCCTTATATTCCCCAAGATTTTAATGGAGACGGCATATTGGAGTACTGGCCGGAAGGGGTATTTGCTGACGCTGGGCAAAAGGAGGAGCTTTATGGAATAGAACTTAAATTAGAGACGCCATTAACTGATGCAGGGAAAGTTATAGGAGGTATATTTTTTGAGAAGAGCAGTGTCTTTGATGTTTTTACAAAGGCTAATATGCATCCGGTTTATTTTTTTAACTTAGGAACAATGACGGATTTAACCGACTTTGCTAATTTTAATTCCGGAGGAGAAAGAACCGTATATGGTGGCTTTGCACAGTTGGACTGGAAGTTAAGGGATGACCTGACTACGATTGTGGGTGCCCGGTATGACAACTATGATGATTTTGGAGAAACATTTAATCCCCGTTGTGGATTAGTTTGGGAATTCAATAAGAAGGGGAATGTCAAATTTCTCTATGGAAGTGCATTTAGAGCGCCTAATTTTGGTCAATTATATAATGATAACCAGCCTATAACGATGGGAAACAAAGACCTTAAATCGGAAAAGATTCAGACCGGTGAAATATCTTTAAATTACAGCCCTGTAAATAAATTGAATACGGTTTTAACTGTTTTTCAGAGCAAGATAACGGATGGAATTGGAATGGATGTTTCGGGGAAAATTCTGCCCACGGACCCGGCAATATGGGGCAATGTTCTTGAATTGGATTCCATCGGTGTAGAAACCGAAGCAAAATATTATCTTTGGGAAA
>JAGLHV010000196.1 GCA_023143305.1 bacterium
TAAATTTAATTGGGAAAGTTGTTTAATCATTAACGGTATTTCCTGGTAGACAGGACTCTCTAATAAAGAAGCGCTTTCTTTTTCTAATAATTTGTCAGTACTGAATAGGAGTTCTTTTTTTTCGTCTTTGGTTTCGGTTATCCCTTCAGGAATTTTCTCTATTAATTCGTTTTTTAATAATTGTTCAAAAACTTTGAAAGACACTTTTTTACTGGTTGGGGAGGTTAAGATTTGACTAATAAATGTTTTTAAGCTGTTGAGCTGGTCAATACTTTTAAAATTAGGGTTATTTTGATCGCTTAAATCCTTATACCAGCAAGAAATTTCACTAAAGATTTCGGTTATTTTGTCTTTGGAAAGAGTGGAAAGAAGTGAATCTTTTAATCCGGACTGTTCAATTTTTTGTGGTAATTGTCTTCCAAAAATTTCCTTTAAGACCATAGGATTTAAATCAGCTAATTTTGTAGCTAAGTGCTTTTGTACATTATCTTTTACATTTTGTTCGGGAATTTGTTCCATCATCCCATAAGCTTGCGAAAGAGTTTTTAGGACACTTTCTATTTCTTCCCCTTTTTTTATATTGTTTAATGAGTTGGAAACTTTTTGAATAATAATTTCCCCTTTTACTATAGGTACATATACCGTTTGGTCTAAGCTTATATGAGAATTTTCTTTTTCATTGAATAATTCGATAAGTTCGGTTTTGTGTTCTTTTTTAGAGAGAAGATGTTCTATTAATAGTAGTAATTCTTGTTGTTCTATTCCTGCTTTAAAGGTAATACTTTGTATGTTATGTTCGGCTAAGATTTTCCAGAAACTATCAATAGCTGCTTTGGATAAGTCTGCTGATAAAGGTAATTCTTTACCCTGGAAAAGTAATTTTTCATTTGCCTGGGAAATATTCAGCTCTGGATAAGAATGTAAACCGTTTTTAAGAAGGAGAAGGAGACTGTTTATGGAATTATCTAGTATATTGCTGCCCAACGGATAAATCTTAAAATTAGCAATAGTCATTCGGAAGGTTTTAAGTATTTCTGCACCCAGGTGTTGGACGTCTTCATTGTTAATTGTTTTTTCGTCTGTCATACTTGCTTCTCCCCCTTTTTAAAGCTATTAGATTCCGGAATATAAGTAACCGGAAATAAAATCTTAAATTTTTAAGAAATCTAAAAGCATTTTAGCATAAATTTAATTGAGAGGTCAACAAGTTTTTAAGCTATATTTTGTTTATTTTTCATTTGCAAAGAATAAATATTTATGCTAAATTTACAAAAAAAGTAATTACCGAAAAAAACCACCTAAAAGGAATTAATAATGCAGGAAAATATTTTTATCGGGACAAGTGGTTATAGCTATTCCCATTGGGGAAAGGGTGTTTTTTATCCGGGAAATCTTTCCCGGAGCAAGTGGTTTGAATATTATACGAAATTTTTTAATACGGTAGAAATAAATGCGTCTTTTTATAGATTATTTAAAAGGGAAATATTTGAAGAATGGTATAGGCGAACACCGGAAGATTTTATTTTTGCCCTTAAAGGTAACCGGTTTATTACCCATATTAAAAAAATTGAGAATTGTGAGGACTCTTTAAAGTTGTTTTTTGAAAACGTTTTTGGTCTGAAAGAGAAACTGAAAATTGTTTTGTGGCAGTTTCCGCCGGGATTAGTTTTTAATGTAAAAAAAATTAGAGATTTTTGTGAAATGATTGATAGGTGTAGTGTTGGTCACGGTGATGTCCGGCAGGTTTTTGAATTTCGTCATCAGAGCTGGTTTTCCCGGAAAGTTTACCAAATATTAAAAGAGCATAAATTTTCTTTGTGTTTTGCTCATTCCGGTCGTTGGCCTTATCAGGAAGAAATAACAAGTGATTTAATATATTTACGCTTTCATGGAGCGGGAGAGGTATACAATTCTAATTATTCTATTAGTGAGTTAAAAAGAATTGCTTCTAAGATAAAGAAGTGGTTAAAGCATAGGAAAAAAGTGTATGTCTATTTTAACAATGACCTGCATGGTTTTGCTGTAAAAAACAGTCTTAAATTAAAAAAAATAATGTCGGATTTATTTTAAAGGAGAATTAATTAATGGAAGAAAATCTTGTGTTTTGCCGTATAGTTTTTAAAGGAAAGGTACAGGGGGTTGGATTTCGCTTTACTACTCAGCGACTGGCGGAAAAGTATAATCTTTGCGGATTTGTACGAAATATGTTTAGTGGGGATGTAGAAGTAGAGATAGAGGGTGGGCAAAGTGTTATTGAAAGCTTCTTAAAAGAACTTACCCAGCGGATGAAGTTTTATGTCACTGATTCTGAGATTTTATGGGACAAAGGCAGGGGGAAATTTGGGAAGTTTGAGATTAAAATGTAAAGGTATACAATATTTTATGCATTTTGGCGTTATATATAATAGAAGGGGCTTATGCAAAATTTATCCGATATGCAATTAATAGACAGTTATAAGGAAGGAAATTCAGACGCCCTTAATTCCTTAATTGAAAGATATTCTCAACCTGTATTCACCTTTATTTATCAAATGGTTGGGGACCGGGTCCTGGCAGAAGATGTTTTTGGGGAGGTATTTTTGAAAATGATAAAAAATATCAGTCGCTATAGAAATGAAGGTAAGTTTAAAAGCTGGTTGTATAAAATAGCCAGGAATCAGGTGATAGATATTTTAAGAAAAGAAGGGAAAATGAAAATATTTTCTCTGGATAAAGTAGTTAATCCCGACACTGAAAGACCGTTAACCCTCGAAGATAAACTTTCCTGCCGGTCACCGCTACCGGAAAATATACTTCAGAATAAAACTATTCAGGAGGATTTAGAAGAAGCAATATCTTCTTTATCTTTCGAGCAAAGAGAAGTTTTTCTCTTGCGGGAATACTCAAATCTTTCATTTAAGGAAATTGCTTCAACGTTGAAATGTCCGCTTAATACTGTGCTGGGAAGAATGCATTATGCTTTAAAGAAATTGCGGGTTAAATTATCTGCAAAGTATGGGGGAAATTAAATGAATTGCTATTTTTTTAAAGAAAAAGGTATTCTTTATTTATACGGGGAATTAAATGAACAGGAGATGAAAAGATTCAGGCAGCATTTAGAATCTTGCCCTTTTTGCAGGGAAGAAGTACTAAAGTTAAAGGAAACAATAAATATTTTTAAAGAAAAAAGAATGAATAAGCCGGATTCGGGAGTGGTAGAAAACATTCTTTTAACAACTAAGGAAAAAGGTTTTTTAAAACCGGGTATCTTCTCTTTTAATTATAAATCGCCGATTTTTACTTTTTGCTCGGTAGCAGCGGTAGTAGTAATTGGGTTTTTGTTTTTTTATCAAAAAGATTTTGGTCTCTTAAGCGAGA
>JAGLHV010000197.1 GCA_023143305.1 bacterium
CACGAGAATCACCGAATTTAGTAATTGAAGCGGTTTGCAAATGAATTTTCCCACCGTAAAGAGTTCGTACAAAGCGGGCAAATTCCGTATCGGTAAAAGCAGTATCATAATTTCCCCACAAGATTTGCGACTTATCATTTTCGATTAAAACATAAAGCATTCCCTGGGTATCTGTGTTTTTATAATCAATTAATGAGCCATCCCCATAAACAGGATAATATTTATCCGGATCTAAGTTTCTAAATAATTCTTTTCTCTGCCGATCAGAATTAAAACTTGAAGTTATTAAGTATTTACCTTTGATTTTGCCTTTTAAATAATAAGCAAGCTTTTCTTCAACCCATGCACCTTCTTTAAATTTATCATCATGTTGAACCGGCTCTATATTGCCTTGATTAAAAGTATAACCCATCTTAGCATCACCCATTGCTACCAAAAAGAAGTAGTCATCTCCTACGGTTACCTTTTTGGTATAGTTCCTGATAAACAATTCTGTATTTTGGGTAACTAAGTTTTCTTGATTAATATCTTTATTTATTCCTTCTTCTTGCTCATAATTAAATTTTATAATATATTTTCCTTTGGGCAAAATCATTTCGATTTCATTTTGACTTTTTGATTCTTTTATGCTTTGCCCCTGCAATAAATCATCCACTATTAATTTTTCATCTTTTATAATACTAATTTCTATTACTTTTTCTTTTGTTTTGACTATTACTACATTCTCAATTTTTTCCGGGAGAGACATCTTCATATATAAAGAAGAATTTTGATTTTTAATTCTAATCGTTTCTCCTTCTATTTTTATATTTTGTTCTTTTAAGTTATTTATTTCACTTTCTTTATCTATTAATTCCGATACTAGCTCTTTTTCAACATACTTGAAATCTCTTTGGATAGTTACATCCTCCCTACCCTTAGCATCTCTTACCACCACCCTATACACATAATCACCACTTACTAACTTGTTAATAATTTTTGGGTCATCATCGCCAAACCAATAAATGGATTTAAAAATATTATCTACCGTTCCTCTAAATGTTTTCACCACCTGTTTTGTATATTTATCTACTATTTCCAATCTCCATTTATTAATAAAAAGTTGATAGTTAGTAAATATTCTAAATTCTGCTCTTCCTTTTAAATTCCCTTTTTTAATCGTAAAGCCATCACTTAACATCACTACATTTAAGCGGGGCTGAGGAATATCTCTTTCCTGAATAATTTGAAAAGGTATCCCCATAAAATCTTTTCCCGCGTTTAAATTTACTCCAAAATTAACCTTGGCTAAAAGTCCCGGTTTTATATCTATAATAACAGCCTTATGGGTGGTCAAATAAGCTCCGTCGGGCAAAGTCCTTTCATCAATTCTTAAAAGATGCCTGCCCGAACTCATAGCCGGTAAATGATATTTACCATCCTTATCCGTAGTAATAATTATTCCTTCTTCGGTTACAATTTCTATATTAGCAATACCTATCTCCGGTCTATTTGCATTCAACGTTTTTATATTATCCTGAACACCGTTTTTATTCCAATCCCAAAACACTTTCCCTATCACTGTACCTAAATCAAAAAGCGGTTCGGAAATAACTTTAACTGTTTTAACTGCCTGGTTAGATATAACTGTGCCGTCAAAATACTTAGCCCAAGCTTTATTTTTATAATCACCCAAGGTTACGCCCGACCCAACTACCAATTGATATTTAAGCGTCCGAATTTGACCGGCAGAAAGGGTGCCTATATTAAAAGAAAGGGGCCTTCCTCCGGTAGGATCCAAAATAAGCATATCATCCAAAATAACTTTCCCTTTTATGTACTTAAATCCCGCTGGTATTTTATCTTCTAAATATACATTAGTCACACTATTGGAACTTACATTTTCAATAGTAACAGTATAAGTGACCACCTCACCAACAGTTACTTCTTTTTTATTCGCCCCTTTTTCTATCCTCAACAAGTTTGCTGTCGGACTCAGTGGTTGATCCATTTCAATTATTGCACCGTTTACTGTAAAAACTTCTCCTTTTGACCCTGCAACAATAGTTCTTCCTGACAAAAAGGTTATTTCTGCCGAAGGATAACTATATCCGGCAGCAATGATATCAATATAAAAATCTCCGTTAGCACAAATAAAACTATAAAACCCCTCTACGTCGGTTATTTGAGGATTAATATCCCCGGCAACAATATGACTACCCGGCTGTGCCGGTATCCAATCCCTTCCTGAACCCGGATCATTATCATAATATAAAGTAACTGTTGCCCCGGTAACAGGATTATTATTTACAGAATCAAAAACGATGCCGAAAGGATCATAAAAAGTTACTTCTTTTAAAAGACTCGTGGTTATAGCATTACCTGTACCGGTATAAGCTGTTACTGACAAAATATTTATCCCCGCAATTAAATTATTTAATACTGCATCACAATTTATAGTATATTCCCCTGTAATTGAATCCGAATCCGCACTACCACAATCTAAAATCAAATTGCCATCCCTATCTAATGCTTCAATTCTTATCCGGGTACCCGGAGGACCAAAACCATTAACTATAAAAGGATTTGATTTTACCCTTGTATTTGGTGAAGGGGGATCCAGAGTAGGAACATTGATTGTACAAACCTGTTGAGGAGAAGGATTATTAATTACTGTAACATTAACCGGTAACCCATAAATAACACCTATATATGGTGTTAAACTATTAGCACCCAAATCCAGAGAAGTTGTTGAATCAACTACAACCCTGAAATTACCATTATCATCCGAAACCCCTTGAGTTACTACTATTGTTGCACCACCTGAAATTCCCTGAATGGTAAAAGAAGTATTGGGGTTTTGCGTATATCCTATAATCGTAGGAATTTGTCCTATCGTATACCCATCTCCAGGGGAAGTAATAGAAATAGGTGCAGTAAATACCCAATGAGGCGAACTTAGAGTATCATCATTATTTCCTGAATTAATAGAATTACCAGCATATATGTTATTACTGACAGACTCTGAATCCTGAACATCTACATATTCGACGTTTTGATCATTACCTGATACATCAAACGTCCAACGAACACCCGGAATTAAAGAGCGTAATATTATTTCTGTTCCTGGTGCCTGGCCATTAAGAGTTAAAGTATTGGTAATAGTCTGGATAGAACCTGACTGAAAAGCAAGTTGTTTATTAGCAGTAGTACAGGAAAAATTATAAAAATTTGTATTTCCGGTAATATTAGAAACCAGTGTATTATCAATAAAATTAACGGTATTGTTTCCTGGAGTAAATGTTCCTGAGTTTAACCAATCTCCACTAATAAATATATTTGCACCGGAAGCAGAAGCA